>NZ_JBEYFP010000484.1:0-4542 GCF_040634455.1 Kitasatospora sp. NPDC007106 | reverse complement strand
CGGCCGGTGGCGGCCGGGCTGCCGCTCTGCACGGTGCTGCAGTACGGGACGTCGCTGCTGGGTCTGGCCGTGCTGCGTGGCCTCGGCGGCCTCCTCGGCGTCGGCGCGCATCCGCTGCACGTCCTCGGCCGCGGCGCGGCGCAGGTCGGCGGTCTCGCGTTCGGCGGCGGTGCGGGTGTCGGCGGCGGTGGCGCGGGCGGTGGCCAGCGACTCCTTGGCCTCCCGGTCGGCGGCGTCGAGGAGCTTCTCGGCCTCGGTGCGGGCCCGGGCGAGGGTCTGCTCGGCGCGGCCCTGGGTGGCGAGCGCCTGGTCCTTCGCCTCGGCGCGCAGCCGCTCGGTCTCGGCGGCGGCGCCGGCGCGCAGCTCGTCCGCGTCCTTCTTGGCGCGGGTGAGCAGCTCCTCGGCGCTCTTGGCGGACTCCTCGATCTGCACGACGGCCTGGCGGCGGGCGTCGCCGCGGACCCGGTCGGCCTCGGCGGCGGCCTGGGCGCGCAGCTCCTCCGCCTCGGCGCGCAGCCGGGCGGCCTCCTCGTGCATCCGCTCCATCTGCTCGCGGATCGAGGCGGCGTCGTCGAGCGCGGCGTTCTGCGCCTCCTCGACGGCGGCCATCGCCTGCTCGCGCAGCCGGTCGGCCTCGGCGGCGGCCTCGGCGCGCAGCCGGTCGGCCTCGGTCGCGGCCTCCTCGCGGGTGGTGTCGGCGTCCCGGGTGGCCCGGGCGAGCACCTCCTCGGCCCGGCGTGCGGCCTTGGCGAGGTGGACGGCGGCGTCCTTCGCACCGTCGGCGCGGCCGCGCTCCTCGGCCTCGGCGCGCAGCGCCTGGGCGGTGGCCTCGGCCTCGGACCGCAGCGCGGCGACCTCGCCCTCGACCTCGGCCCGCAGGTCGGCGAGCTCCGCCTCGGCCTCGGCCTTCAGCTGGGAGACCACGGACTCGGCGGTGGCGCGCAGCCGCTCGCTCTCCTCGGCGGCGGCGGCCTTGGCGGCGTCGGCCTCGGCCTGCGCGGTCGCCGCGGAGGCCTTGATGATCTCGGCCTCCTTGGTGGCGGCGGCCACCATCTTGGCGATCTCGGCCTTGGCGGTCAGCGAGCGCTGCTCGCTGGCGGCCTCGCCGTCGGCGACCCGCTGCTCGGCGGCGGCCGCGGCCTCGGCCTGCAGCCGCTCGGCGGCGTCCCGGGCGGCGTTGAGCTGGTCGGCGGCCTCCTGGCGGGCCCGCTCGGCCTCGGCGAGGGCCTCGGCGCGGAGCCGTTCTATCTCGGCCTGGGCGCGGGCGAGCGCGGCCTCGGCGCGCTCCTGGTCCTCCAGGGCCTGCCGCTTGAGCTCGCCGATCTCGGCCTGCGCGGCGGCGAGCCGGCGCTCGGCGGCGGCGTGTGCCTGGGCGAGCTGCTGCTGCGCCTCGTTGGCGGCGCTGCCGCGGAGCTCCTCGGCCTGGGCGCTGGCCTGCTGGGCGTGCTCGGAGGCGGCACGCAGCAGGCGCTCGGCGTCGGTCTGGGCGCGGTGCAGGGCGGCCTCGGCGGCGGCCTGGGCCTCGCCGCGGGCGGCGTCGACGTCGGCGGCGGTCTGGGCGCGGGCCTGGTCGGCGAGCGCGGTGGCCTCGGCGCGGGCGGAGGCCATCATCCGCTCGGCCTCGATGCGGGCCTCCTGCAGCAGGCGCTGGGCCTCCTGCTCGGTGCCGGCCCGGGTCTGCTCCGCCCAGGAGACGTTCTCCTTGACGTGGCGCTCGGCGGAGCGGCGGAACTCGTTGAGCTCCTCCTCCAGCTGGTGGCGCCGGGTGGCGAACTCGGCCTCCAGCCGGGCGGTGCGCTCGGCGGCCTCCTGCAGCAGGCGCTGGGTGGCCGCCTGGGACTCGCGCAGCTGGCGCTCGGCGTCGGCGCGGAGCTGCTCGGCCTGCATCTCGGCGGTGCGGAGCAGCTGCTCGGCCTGGCCGGAGACGGAATCGAAGGCGCGCGGCTGAGCCAGCTGCCGTCGGGCCTCGTGCAGCTTGGCCCGGAGCACCTCCACCTGGTAGGCGAGGTCCTCGGCATGCTGGACGGTCTTGTCCCGCTCCTTGCGAGTCCGTTCCATCTCGGCCTCGAACTGGGAGAGGTGATCCTCAACCTCGTAGCGGTCGTTGCCCCGCACTCCGCGGTCCCATCCATCTCCTGGTCGCGTCCTCGACCCGGCCGTACCGACGCCCCATCCCTGCCCGGGGCCGGACCGGCTGGTCCTTGCAGCCGCAGCGCCTGCCACGGTCGGAGTCCGCGGGCGGCGGCGCGCGGCGGTGCCGCGTTCCCTCGTCCGGGTGGACTCCTGGGCGAACTCTTGCCTAGTGGAGAATGGTGACAGATCCGACCAGCGACTGTTCAGCCGTGCCCGCTCAATGGACTCCCCTGCGGCGGGCCCGACCGGGTCTCCCCGTCCGTGACCGCCTTCGGCCGTGCCCCCGCCGGTCCTCCGGCGTACTGGCGCACCTGGGCATTGTAGTGTGCCCGGCTTGCAGCGGAATGGCCGAGTGGAGGTTTTCCGAGGTTACCGACGGGTCGGGAAGGGGGCCGTTGCGGTACGACCCCCTCCGTTTCCGTGCGGCACCGTCCCGGCCGGCGCCGCTGCGGCTCAGTGCTCCGTGCCGGCCGAGGTCACCAGTTCGGTCAGCACACCGCCGCAGTCCTTCGGGTGCAGGAAGGTGATCCGCGAGCCCATCGAGCCGATCCGCGGCTCGTCGTACAGCACCCGCACGCCCTTGGCGCGGATGTCCGCGGCGTCGCCGTCCACGTCGGCGGTGCCGAAGGCGATGTGGTGCACGCCCTCGCCGTTCTTGGCCAGCCACTTGGCGACCGTGGAGTCCTCGCGGGTCGGCTCCAGCAGCTGCAGGTAGGACGCGCCGCCGTCACCGGTGTCGTTGATCTTGAGCATGGCCTCGCGGACGCCCTGCTCCTCGTTGACCTCGCTGTGGAACACCTCGAAGCCGTACGTCGCGCGGTAGAACTCGACCGTCCTGTCGAGGTCGAAGCAGGCGATGCCGATGTGGTCGATGCGGGTCAGCACGGCGGAGACCTCCATGGTGGGAGTCGACGAGGGTGGGCACCAGTGCAGCGCATGCGGCGGAGCCTTGGCCACCGCCCGCGGTGCGAGCCTGCTCACAGTCTCGCCCCGGGACGGCCCCCGCCGGGGCCGCCGGCGAATGTCACCCGGACCGCCGTGACACGGTGTTGACTGGAGGGTGACAGTGCCACTGATCACACCCCGGCGCCGGTGACGCACGGGTTACGGGTCAGTACATTGAGCC
Source organism: Kitasatospora sp. NPDC007106 (assembly GCF_040634455.1). NCBI lineage: Bacteria > Bacillati > Actinomycetota > Actinomycetes > Kitasatosporales > Streptomycetaceae > Kitasatospora > Kitasatospora sp. NPDC007106. Next base: position 1,283 of record NZ_JBEYFP010000484.1, on the reverse strand, counting down.
GCATCCCCACACCCTCATGGCCGACGCGCGAAGGGGCCCGTCTCATGACTACTTCTGTGATCGTCGCAGGTGCACGCACTCCAATGGGCCGACTCCTCGGCTCGCTGAAGGGCTTCTCCGGCGCCGACCTCGGCGGCATCGCCATCAAGGCCGCCCTGGAGCGCGCGGGCATCACCGGCGACCAGGTCCAGTACGTGATCATGGGCCAGGTGCTGCAGGCCGGCGCCGGCCAGATCCCGGCCCGCCAGGCCGCCGTCAAGGCCGGCATCCCGATGAACGTCCCGGCGCTGACCATCAACAAGGTCTGCCTCTCCGGCCTCGACGCCATCGCCCTGGCCGACCAGCTGATCCGCGCCGGCGAGTTCGACGTCGTCGTCGCCGGCGGCCAGGAGTCCATGACCAACGCCCCGCACCTGCTGCCGAAGTCCCGCGAGGGCTTTAAGTACGGCGCGATCGAGATGCTCGACGCCATGGCCTACGACGGCCTCACCGACGCGTACGAGAACATCCCGATGGGCGAGTCCACCGAGAACCACAACACCCGCCTCGGCATCGCCCGCGACGTCCAGGACGCCATCGCCGCGGCCTCGCACCAGCGCGCCGCCGCCGCCCAGAAGAACGGCCTCTTCGACGCCGAGATCGTCCCGGTCGAGATCCCGCAGCGCAAGGGCGAGCCCGTCCTCTTCAGCCAGGACGAGGGCATCCGCGGCGAGACCACCGTCGAGACCCTCGGCAAGCTGCGCCCGGCCTTCACCAAGGACGGCACCATCACCGCCGGCTCCGCCTCGCAGATCTCCGACGGCGCCGCCGCCGTCGTCGTGATGAGCAAGGCCAAGGCCGAGGAGCTGGGCCTGACCTGGATCGCCGAGATCGGCGCCCACGGCAACGTGGCCGGCCCGGACAACTCGCTGCAGTCGCAGCCGTCCAACGCGATCGCGCACGCCCTCGCCAAGGACGGCCTGACCGTCGCCGACCTCGACCTGATCGAGATCAACGAGGCCTTCGCGGCCGTCGCCCACCAGTCGATGAAGGACCTCGGCGTCACCGACGAGAAGGTCAACGTCAACGGCGGCGCGATCGCCCTCGGCCACCCGATCGGCATGTCCGGCGCCCGCCTCGTCCTGCACCTGGCCCTCGAACTGCAGCGCCGCGGCGGCGGCACCGGCGCGGCCGCGCTGTGCGGCGGCGGCGGCCAGGGCGACGCCCTGATCATCAAGGTCCCCGCCCAGGGCTGACCGTTCGGCGTTGACCCCGGGGGCGCACGGCGTGGAGGACCACGCCGT
>NZ_JBEYFP010000483.1:0-4545 GCF_040634455.1 Kitasatospora sp. NPDC007106 | reverse complement strand
ACCGGCCAGCTCGGCCTCGCCCGGCGGGTGATGCGGCGCAGCCTGCGGGCCGTCCCGGCGGGGCTGCCGGTGGTCGGCCTGGAGCCGAGCTGCACCGCGGCGCTGCGCGAGGAGCTGCCCCGGCTGCTCGGCCGGGAGGCCGGCGAACTGCCCTCCCGGGTAAGGACGTTCGCCGAATTCCTGGACGACAGCGGGGTCGCGCTGCCCCGACTGGAGACGGACGCGGTCACCCAGGTGCACTGCCACCAGCACGCCGTCCTCGGCACCGCGGCCGACCGGAGCGTGGAGCGGCGGATGGGTGTGCGCAACGCGGTGCTGGACTCCGGCTGCTGCGGCCTGGCCGGCAACTTCGGCATGGAGCGCGGCCACTGGGAGGTGTCGGTGGCGGCGGCGGAGCGGGTGCTGCTGCCGGCGGTGCGCGCGGCCGCCCCGGACACGGTGGTACTCGCGGACGGCCTGAGCTGCCGCACCCAGATCGCCCAACTCGCGGACGGGCGGCGGGCCGTCCACCTGGCGGAGCTGGTCCGGCGGGCGCTGCGCGAGGCGCAGTAGCCGGGGCGGGAACACCGGTGCACGGTCGTGGCGCGGCCGGCGGGGCGCCGCCACAATGGCACGGTGACGATCACCACCGCCGAGGCGGACACCATCCTCGCCGACCACTTCGCGCCCTGGGTGCAGGCACTCGAGCTCTCCGTCACCGAGACCGGTGACCGGCACGCCGTGCTCCGGCTGCCCTGGTCGGACGAACTCGCCCGCGAGGGCGGCGGCCTGAGCGGCCAGGCCCTGATGGCGGCCGCCGACACGGCGACCGTGGTCGCCGTCTCCGCGGCCCGCGGCGGCTTCGGACCGATGACCACGATCCAGCAGTCGACCACCTTCCAGCGGGCGGTGGTCGGCGCGGACGTCCTGGTGACCGCCCGGATCACCAAGCTGGGCCGCCGACTCGCCTTCGTGGACGTGGTGATGACGGCCGAGGGCGAGGAGGAACCGGCCGCGCACGCCAGCACCGTGTACGCCTTCCCCGGCTGATCACGTCCGACCCCTACTCACCGGGCCTACCGCGCAGTAGCCTCACCGGGCCGCACCCCACTGCGACCCCCACCACCCCTGGAGGCCCGATGCGCACACCCCTGCCCGGAGGCGTCAGACTCGCCGTCGCCGCAGCCCTGTTCGCCGCCTCGGCACTCGGTCTGACGGCGGCTCCGGCCGCCGCGGCCGAGCACCGTCCCGGCCCCGCCGACGTGCCGCGCTGGTACCTGGCCCTCGGCGATTCGCTCGCCGCCGGCTACCAGACCACCCCGGACGGCGGCCGGGTGGTCGGCCGCGGCTACGCCCAGGACATCGCCCGCGTGCTGGGCGAGCGGGCCGCCGCCCGCCACCGCCCGTTCGACTTCACCGACCTCGGCTGCCCGGGCGAGACCACCGGCACCATGGCGAACGGCGGTTGCCCCTGGCCGCACCCCTGGACGGACTCCCAACTCGCCGCCGCCGAGCGCTTCCTGCGCGAGCACCGCAAGGACCGGGTGCTGGTGACGATCGATATCGGCGCCAACGACGTGAACCGCTGCGCGAGCGGCGGCACCATCGACCTGCCGTGCGCCCTGCAGGGCATCGCCACCGCGGGCCGTGGCCTGTCCGACATCCTCGGCCGGCTGCGGGCGGCGGCCGGACCGCACACCCGGATCGTCGGCATGAACCTCTACGACCCCTTCCTGGCCGCCTGGTTGACCGGCGAGCAGGGCAGGGCGACCGCCGCGATGTCGCTGCCGCTCTCGCACGCGCTGAACGCCGCGATCGGCATCGCCGACGCGGCGCACGGGGTGCCGACCGCGGACGTCGCCCGGGCCTTCGACACCGACGAGCTGCGCCCGGTGCCGTTCAACGGCGCCCAGGTGCCGCTGAACGTGGCCCGCATCATGCAGTGGACCAACATGGCGCGCGGCGACATCCACGCCAACGACGCCGGCTACCAGGTGATCGCCGACACCTTCCTGGCGAAGCTCTAGCGGTTCCGGTTCCGGTTCCTGTTCCGGGCCGCGGGAGCGCGGCCGGCCGGGCGGCACATCCCACCGTCCGGCCGGCCCCCGTGCCCCCGCGGGACCCCCTGGTTCCGTTGGTTCCGTTGGTTCCGCTACTGCGGCGATTCCTCGGCGCAGATGGTGGTGACGAACTCGGCGACCCGCTCCTGCGGCATGTGCCGGGCGATGTCCGCCTCGCTGATCATGCCGACCAGCTTGTGGTCGGGGTGGTTGATCACCGGCAGGCGGCGGACGAGGTGCTGTTCCATGACCCGCAGGACCTGTTCGGCGTCCTCGTCCTCCTCGATCACCATCGGCCGGCCGACGGCGAGGTCGACCGCCTTGATCTTCGTCGGGTCGAGTCCCTCGGCGACGCACTTCAGCACGATGTCCCGGTCGGTGAGGATGCCCAGCAGTTTCTGGTTCTCGCCGCAGATCGGCAGCGCCCCGACACCCCGGTCCTTCATGATCCTGGCCGCGTCGGCCAGCGTCTCGAACTCCCCGACGCACTCGGCGCCCGGGTGCATGATCTCTCTGGCTGTGGTCATGGTCAGGCCTCCCGCTGTGCCTCAGACCTCCGTCCCTCCATCGTGGTCCCGGCCCCGCGGGCCCGCCACCTCGGGCCGCGAGCCGTTCACCGCGCCACCGGGCGCCTCCAGCGGGTCACGGGCCAACACCTCGTCCAGCGCCGGGAGATCGGGCAGCTCCAGCTGCTCGGGGCCGGGCTCGGGGGCCGGTGCGGGGGCCGACTGGGGGGCCGGCGCGGGCTTCTCGGTGACGCTGTCGAGGAAACGGAGCAGCTCCACCGGGAAGGGCAGCACCAGGGTGGAGTTCTTCTCCGCCGCGACCTCCACCACGGTCTGCAGCAGCCGCAGTTGGAGCGCGGCCGGGGTGCTGCTCATGATCGCGGCCGCCTCGGACAGCCGGGCCGAGGCCTGGAACTCGCCGTCCGCGGTGATGATCCGCGCGCGGCGCTCCCGTTCCGCCTCCGCCTGCCGCGACATCGAGCGCTTCATCGACTCCGGCAGGGCGACGTCCTTGATCTCCACCCGGTCGATCTCGATGCCCCAGTCCAGCGCCGGGCTGTCCAGCATCAGCTCCAGGCCCTGGTTCAGCGGCTCGCGGTTGGCCAGCAGGTCGTCGAGCTCGCTCTTGCCGATGATCGACCGGAGCGAGGTCTGGGCGACCTGGGAGATCGCGAAGTTGTAGTCCTGCACGTTGACGGTGGCCCTCACCGGGTCGATGACCCGGAAGTAGACGACGGCGTCGACCCGAACCGTCACGTTGTCGCGGGTGATGCCCTCCTGCGCGGGGATCGGCATCGTGATGATCTGCACGTTCACCCGCTTCAGCCGGTCCGCGATCGGCAGCAGCCAGGCCAGGCCCGGGTCCCGGATGTCGTCCCGCACCTTGCCGAACCGGAACACCACACCGCGCTGGTACTGCTGCACCACCCGGATGCTCACCCCGGCCCACACGGCCAGGACGATCAGCGCGCCCAGAATCGCGTCGAGAATGATCATTGCGTCACCTCTGGCACACGCAGGGACCCCGCTCTCCACGCTACTCCGATGTCCACGGGCCGTCCGGATCCCGCGGCCCGGCCCGCCCGCAGCACCTACGATCTGCGGCATGGAGCCGCCCTCACCGCCGCCTTCCCGCGGCCCGGACCGCGACCGGCCCCGCCCGCTCCCCGCGGCCGAGGACCCGCGGGCCCCGGGCCACCCGGCCGCCGCGGCCGCCGCCACCCGCAGCCTCGCCGAGCTGGACGGGATCGTCACCCACTGCCGGGCCTGCCCGCGGCTGGTCGCCTGGCGCGAGGAGGCGGCCCGCACCAAGCGGCGCGCCTACCTGGCGGACGAGTACTGGGCCCGGCCGATCCCCGGCTTCGGGCCGGCCGACGCGGCCCTGGTGATCGTCGGGCTCGCCCCGGCCGCGCACGGCGCCAACCGCACCGGCCGGATCTTCACCGGCGACCCGTCCGGCGACCTGCTGTACGCCGCGCTGCACGAACTCGGCCTCGCCTCGCAGCCGCACGCCACCTGGCGGGACGACGGGATGGAGCTGTTCGGGGTGCGGATCACCGACCCGGTGCGGTGCTGCCCGCCGGAGAACCGGCCGACCCGGGACGAGCGGGACACCTGCCGGCCGTGGATCGCCCGCGAGTTCGCGTACCTGCGGCCGACCGTCCGCGCGGTGGTCGCCCTCGGCGGGTTCGCCTGGGAGGCCGTCCTGCCCGCCCTCGCGGCCTCCGGCCGGACGGTCCCCCGCCCGCGGCCCGCCTTCGGGCACGGCGCCCGCGCCACCCTCCCGGCCGTGGACGGCGGGCCGCCGCTGGAGCTCTTCGGCTGCTACCACGTGAGCCCGCGCAACACCTACACCGGCCGCCTCACCCCGGCCATGCTCCGCGACCTGCTCGCGGCGGCCGCCGGCACGGCGGGCCTGCTCTGACCCCTCCGGGACGCCCGCGCCGCCCCTGGTGCGGCGCCGCTCAGAAGGCCGCCGGTTCGCCCGCCCTGCGCCAGAC
>NZ_JBEYFP010000482.1:0-4546 GCF_040634455.1 Kitasatospora sp. NPDC007106 | reverse complement strand
CGCGCCGGGCACCTGCCGCCGGTGCTGCTGCGGCGCGGCCGCGCCGAGACCGTCCCGCCGCTCGGCGGCATCCTGCTCGGTGCGCTCGCCGACGCGGACTACGAGGAGGGCACCCTCCAACTGGAGGCCGGCGACACCCTGATGATGTACACCGACGGTCTGATCGAGCGGAAGGACCGCACCCTGCAGGAGTCGCTCGACGGCCTGGTCGCGCTCACCGAGCGGGCCTTCGGCGCGGCCCGGGACGCCCGGGACCCGGCGCCGCTGGAGCGCCACCTCGACCACCTGCTCACCCACAGCAGCGCCGACACCGACGACGACACCTGTCTGATCGGCATCCAGGTCTGCTGACGCCGTCCCGGCCCGCACACGTGACCGGCCGTACGCACGGCACCGGGCCGGGCGCCGATTCCTCGGCGACCGGCCCGGGTCGCGGGCGGCACGGGACTACCAGCGGTACCAGCGGGCCCGCGAACCGCCTGTCGTGGTGCCGCGGGCGACGAAGCCGACCAGCCACACGGCCAGGACGATCACGGCGATCCACCACAGTGCCTTGAGCGCGAACCCCAGACCGAACAGCAGCAGCGCGAGCAGCAGGACCAGGACGACGGCGAGCATGCGCGTTCTCCTCTCACGGTGACGGACTGTGCACCGCTCCGGCTGCCCCGGCCCGGCCCGATCATGCGTGCCGCGGACCCGCCGCGTCAGCCGGCCGGGTCGCCGCCGCTCGGGACGTGGGCGAGCGCGGCCGCGGTGAAGGCGCGGAGCGCGGCGCTGCGGTAGGCGCTCTCGCGGTGGAGCAGCACGACCGTACGGGTGGGCAGCGGTGGATCGGTGGGCACCTCGGAGAGGTCCGGGTACTGCCGGACGGCGCGGTCCGGCAGCACGCTGGCCAGGGCGCCCGCGGCGACCAGGTCGGCGATCACCGCGATCGAGGCCGCCTCCACCGCGGCCGCCAGCGCGAGGCCGTTCTCGGCGGCGTAGGCGTCCAGGTGCCGCCGGGTGGCGAAACCGCCGCTGAGCAGGGCGAGCGGATGTCCGGCCAGCTCGGCCGCGGGCAGCGGCTCCCGCCGCCCGGCGAGCGGATGGGCCGGGCCCACGGCCAGCACCAGGCCCTCCGGGAAGAGCGGCTGCGCGGCGATCCCCGGACGGTGGGTGCCGCCGAAGGCGATGCCCAGGTCGAGCGCGTCCTCGGCGAGCTCGGCCTCGATCCGGTCCTGCGGGACCTCCCGGACGTCCAGGACGATCCCCGGGTGCGCGGCGTGGAAGGCCGCGACCAGCGGCCCGGTCAGGTAGGCGCTGAAGGTCGGTGTGGTGGCCAGCCGCAGCGTGCCGCGCGACAGGTCCTGCACGTCCTGCACCGCGCGCTCGGCGGTCGCGAGTTCGCGCAACGCCAGCCGGGCGTGCCGCAGGTACGCCTCGCCGGCGTCGGTCGGCCGCACCCGCCGGCCGGTGCGGTCGAGCAGCTCCACGCCGAGCGACCGTTCGAGCTGCCGGACCTGGTGCGAGAGCGTCGGCTGGGAGAGGTGCAGGGCCTCGGCGGCCCGGGTGAAGCTCCCGTGCTCCGCCACGGCGAGCAGGTAGCGCAGGTGGCGCAGTTCCATGGCCCGATCATAGATGTGGTCGATGGGAGTCATGGAATCTCCGTCTTGGACGCTATACCCGCTGGTCGGGCAGAGTCGACGCCATGCAGCAGATCACCGACGGGCTGCGGCGCTTCCGCCGCGAGGCCTTTCCCCCGCGGGCCGCGCTCTTCGCCGACCTGGCCGTCCGGCACCGGCCCGGCACGCTCTTCGTCGGATGCTCGGACAGCCGGGTGGTGCCCGAGCTGATCACCCAGAGCGAGCCCGGGGAGCTCTTCGTCGTCCGGACGGCCGGCAACCTGGTGCCCCCGCACCCGGCCGGCCCGGACGGGATCGCCGCCAGCATCGAGTACGCGGTCGGCGTCCTGGGCGTGAGCGACGTCGTGGTCTGCGGGCACTCCGGCTGCGGGGCGATGACCGCGCTCGTCACCGGAGAGGGCCTCGACCGCCTGCCGTCGGTCGCCGCCTGGCTGCGGCACGGTGCGGGCGTCGCCGCCGAGGCGGACCCCGGCGCCGCGGACGCCCCGGTCGAGGACCGGGTGGCCGCTGTGGTGCGGGCCAACGTCGTCACCCAGCTCGACCGGCTGCGCACCCACCCGGTCGTCGCCGAGGCGCTGGACCGGCGGGCGCTGACCCTGCACGGCTGGGTCTACGACATCGCCTCCGGCGCGGTCGAGGCGTACGACCGGGGCACCGGCCGCTTCGCCCCGCTGCCCTGCTGACCGCGGTCGGCCCTGTGGCTGAGCGGTCGTCAGAACATCACTCCACCGGGTGAATTCCCGGCTCGGCGGCGGTTCCCGGAAATAGCACGGGGATTCGGCCGGTTCGGGTACCACGGGCGGCCGCAGGGCCGTCGGCGTACCGAGGAGGGTGTTATGAAGATCGGCATCATCGGGGCCGGGAACATCGGCGGCAACCTCACCCGTCGGCTCACGGCCCTCGGCCACGAGGTGCGGGTGGCCAACTCGCGCGGCCCGCAGTCGTTGGCGGCGCTCGCCGAGGAGACGGGGGCGACACCCGTCGCGGCGACGGAGGCCGCGCGCGGCGCGCAGGTGGTCGTGGTGACCGTCCCGCTGAAGCGCGTGCCGGACCTGCCGGCCGGGCTGTTCGACGGCGCCGCCGACGGCTTCGTGGTGATCGACACCGGCAACTACTACCCGCAGCAGCGGGACGGCCGGATCGCCGGGATCGAGGACGGGCTGACGGAGAGCCGCTGGACGAGCCGGCAGCTCGGCCACCCCGTCGTCAAGGCGTTCAACGGCACCTACGCCCAGGACCTGCTGGACGCGCCGCGCCCCCAGGGCGACCCGGAGCGCATCGCCCTGCCGGTGGCCGGCGACGATCCGGCGGCCAAGGAGCTGGTCCGCGCCCTCATCGACGAGCTCGGCTTCGACACCGTGGACGCCGGCACCATCGACGAATCCTGGCGCCAGCAGCCCGACACCCCGGTGTACGGGCTCCGCGGCGGCGTGGCGGAGGTGGAGAAGGCCCTGTCCGAGGCCTCGCCCGAGCGGCCGGCGGCCTTCCGCGGCTGACCGCACGGCGAGGCGACGGCCCGGTACGACGGCCCGGTACGACGGGCCGGACACGACGGGCCCGGTACGACGGCCCGGTACGACGGGCCGGACACGACGGGCCCGGTGCGACGGGCCCGGTACGGCGGCCCGCCCGGAGGGGGCTGCCGCACCGGGCCCGGACGGGCGGTGCGACCGCAGGTCAGCCGGTCGGTCCGTCCACCACGGAGTTGCCGGTCACGGCGCCGCTGGTGCCGTCCACGGTGACCAGGTGCCGGACACCGTCCGTGCCGACCACCACCGCCTGCCAGCTGCGGCCGCCGCCCTGCCGATCGGCCGGACGCAGCGACTCGACCTTGCCGCCGGGCACGGCCGCGGCGGCCTTCGCCACCGCGTCGCCCGCGGCGAGCTCGGGCAGCGGTGCGGGGGCGAGGTGCGGTATCGCCCTGCCGTCCGACGGGCCGGCCTCCGCCGGGTCGCCCACCGCCGGGCGGCCCGCCGTCCGCTGCTCGATCACGATCCGCCGCCCGTCCTCACCACGGACGATCCGCTGCTTGCCACCGACGGGCCCGACGGGCTCGCCGTCCCGGAAGGCGACCCGGGAGCCGTGGTGCTCCTCCGCGTGGTGAACGGCGGCCGCCGCGGCACCACCCAGCACGACCACGGCCGCACCGACCCCGACCCAGCGGGCCGTCCGCCCGCGCACCCACCGCCCGACGGTCGTCCGCCGACCGCCCGGACCGACCGCCCCCGGCACCTTGCCGGTCTCCGCACCCGGCTCCGCCGGACCCACAGGCTCGCTCATCGGCCGCCTCTCCTCCTCGCTCGTCACCGCACGGTGTCGCCGCACCCCGCCGGGCCCTCGCCCGGCCGGTACGGCGGCGGCCAGCATGCGGCACCGTTCCTGAAGCGCCGCTGAAGAACCTGAAGACCCCTTCAGGGAGCCGCCGGGACCACCTGTCACCCTGTAGCGCATGCGGGTACTGGTGGTGGAGGACGAACGGCGGCTGGCCGCGGCGCTGCGGCACGGCCTGACGGCCGAGGGCTTCACGGTGGACGTCGCCCACGACGGCGTCACCGGCCTCGCCCGCGCCGCCGAGCAGCCCTACGACGTGATCGTGCTGGACATCATGCTGCCCGGCCTCAACGGCTACCGGGTCTGCTCGCTGCTGCGCGCCGCCGGCCACGACGCGGGCATCCTCATGCTGACCGCCAAGGACGGCGAGTGGGACGAGGCCGAGGCGCTGGACACCGGCGCCGACGACTTCCTGTCCAAGCCGTTCTCCTACGTCGTCCTGGTCGCCCGGCTGCGGGCCCTCGCCCGGCGCATCGGCAGCCGGGCACCCCGCGCGACCGTCCTCGGCGACCTGGTGGTCGACGCCGCCGGACGCACCTGCACCCGGGCCGGCACCCCCGTCCGGCTCACCGCCCGCGAGTTCGCCGTCCTCG
>NZ_JBEYFP010000481.1:0-4556 GCF_040634455.1 Kitasatospora sp. NPDC007106 | reverse complement strand
GCACGCCGGCGGCGGCCAGCGGCGCCAGCAGCGCGGCGAGCATGCCCGGCACGTCGACCGCGTGGGCGGTGTCACCGCCGTACAGCGCGGACCAGCGTTCCGCGCCCGGGCCCTCCCCGGGCCGCGACGGGCGGACGACGGTCAGGCCCTCCGGCGCCCGGACCAGGGAGAGCCACCCACCGTCGGGCGGCGGGGCACCCTCGCCCAGGTGCTCGACGACGAACTCTCCGGGCAGGACACGCAACTGCTGGGACACGGCGGACTCCATCCGAGCAGGATGCCAGAGCTCAGACGCTGCCCGGCGTGCCGTCGGCGGTGGGGGAGTCCTGGATGTCCAGGACGGTGTCGGCCTCGGTGATGCGCAGCAGCCGGCGCAGCTGGTCGGTGACACCGGTCAGACGCAGCACGGTGCCCTGGCGCAGGGCGAGGCGCCGGGCCTTGAGGACGGCGTTCAGGCCGGTCGAGGTGCAGAAGGTGAGTCCGCGGCAGTCGACGAGCAGCACGTGGGGCGCGGGCAGGCTCCCCAGCGCGTGGTCGAAGGCGTGCCGGAGGTCGGCGGCGGTGTCCTGGTCGGCCTCGCCGCGCAGACGCAGCAGGTCGGTACCGGGTGCTGCGCCGGCGATGTGGGTGGTGTGCAGGAGCGCGGTCATGGACCGTCCTTCGGCTCGGGGCCGCCGGAGCGCTTGCGCTGGGACTTCCTCCAGCCTTCTACCCGCCCCCGACCGTGTCAACGAAGGCCGCCGGGCCCCGGCGGCCGGCCACGCACCGCTGCCGCGGAGCCCCGACGCGTAAGCGGCAGGACGGTCCGGGCGGACCTGCCGCTTACGCCCGCCACCGACCTCGGACCGGAGCCCGACCGCGGACCGGTGCCCGACCGCGGGCGGGCACGCCGGGCCGCACTCGCCCGACCGGACCCGCTCTTCGACGGCTGAGCCGGTGCAGGGCCGTGCCGGGGTCGTCAGGGGGGCGTCGGCCGCAGGCCGTGTCTCAGGATCCCGGCCCAGAGGCGGGCGCGACCGGTCCGGTCCAGGGCCTCGTGGGCGGCCAGCAGGCCGCCGGTGACCGCCCCGAGGAAGCCGCCGGCCAGGCAGTCCTGGCCGGAGAGGTACAGGCCCTCGATCCGGGTCCGCGGGCGCAGCCAGTCCGCCAGGCCGGCGCGGTGGCCGTCGCCGAAGCCCGCCACGTCCTTGGCCAGCCCGTAGAGGCTGCCGCCGGGCCAGCCGGCGAAGTGCTCGGCCGTCAGCGGGGTGCCGAGTTCGTGGTGGGCCACCCGCCCCCTGGTGCCGGGCAGCTGACGGTACAGCTGATCGAGCAGCTCCGCGGTGAGCTCGGCCTTCAGGGCCAGGTAGTCCGGGTCCCGGTGCCGCCACCGCGACCCGTGGAAGGGCGCGAACAGCTCCGGCCGTACGTAGGCCAGGATCTCGCCGGTGGACCGCCCGGGGTGCCGGGTGGTCCAGGTCGGGTCCTTGGCGCAGGAGAAGGAGAGGAAGTGGCCGCTGGTCCGCCCGCCCGTGCCGTTGAAGAAGGCGTCGCAGTCCCCGTCGGTGACCATCAGGTTGTGCCGCGGCAGCCCGAGTTCCGCCGGGTCCCCGTCCAGCCCGAGGAAGAGCACCACGAAGGGGAACCCGCGCCGCATGCCGGCCAGCCGGTCGCCGTTGTCGCCGTCACCGCCGCCGTGGCCGGGGTGGTCGCCGGTCCGGTGCGGCAGCAGCGCGCCGAAGGTGTTCTGGGCACCTGCCGCGCTGACCACCGCCGGCGCCCGTACCCGGGTCCCGTCCGCCAGCACCACGCCCGTCGCGCGGGGCCCGTCCAGCTCGATCCGGGAGACCGGTGCCCGCACGAAGACCTCGCCGCCGGCGGCCCGGACCGGTCCGAGCATCGCGCGGGCGATCGCGGCACTGCCGCCCACCGGATACCAGGCGCCCGTCCGGAAGTGCTCGAACAGCACCGCGAGCAGGAAGAACGGCAGCCTGGCCGTGGAGTCGGCCAGCAGCAGGGCGCTCTGGGTGAGCACGGCCTGCCGCAGCCGCTCGTCGCGGACCAGCCCCTCCACCACCTCCCGGGCCGGCCGCATCGCCTCGGGCGGCACGGCCGCCGCCCGCAGCGCCCGGGCCAGCCGCCGCACCACGGGGCCCGACAGCCGTCCCAGCGCGAGCACCGGCAACACCGCCCGGCACCGCCGGACCAGCCCGAACAGCGCCTCGATGCCGGCCCGTTCGGCCGGGAAGCGGGCGATCAGCCCGGCCTGGTAGGCCGCGAAGCCGACCGGGGCCCGGTACACCTCTCCCGCCAGGCGGTACTCGTCGAACGGGTCGCCCAGCGGGGCCCAGCGCAGCGCGCCGCCGGTCAGGTAGTCCGAGAGCACCCGGACGGGCTCGCGCTCCGCCAACTGTCCGACGTAGTGGATCCCGACGTCCCACTCCCAGCCGCGGCGCCGGTAGGCGTGGGTGTAGCCGCCCGCGGTGTAGTGCTGTTCGAACACCGCCACGCGCCGGCCCTGGCGTGCCAGGCAGACGGCCGTGGTCAGCCCGCCGGCCCCGGAGCCGACCACCACCGCGTCGTACGCGTCCGCCACCCCGCCGGCCGTGAGCGGCCGTCCGACCAGCACGCTTCCCGTCACACCGACCGCCTCCGCCGCAGCTCATCCGCCCCGGGAGCAACGAGCCGTCCGCGTTCCGGTCACGCACCGCACCGCACTGCACCACGGCCGGAACGGGCGCGGGCGCCGCGGCCGGGGGTTCCGGCCGCGACGCCCGGCGTCCTGAGCGGGGATCAGGGGAGGTAGTACATCGGGTTCGGGATCTTGTACGTCTTGCCGGAGTGGCCGCCGGACAGGTCGCTGTACTGGTCACCGAAGTTGGCCACGATCTGGTAGCCGAGGCTCTCGATGTGGGCGCGGGTCCCGGACTTGTACTCGACGGTGGTGCAGGTCTTGCCGCACGGCAGGTACGCCGGCGGGTTCTCCTTGTTCTTCAGGTACAGGTGCGAGGCGTCCGCGGTCGGGAAGCCCACCGCGGCCAGGTTGGCCGCGGTGTACGTCCGCTGGGCCTCGGGCCGGCCGGTGACGAAGAAGACGGTGTAGCCCTGCTGCTCGGCCCACTTCGCCAGGGTGTTCATGCCGAAGACGGCCGGCATGGTCTTGGTGGCGATGTACTGGGCGTTGCTCGTGGGGTTGTAGACGAAGGTCGTCTCCAGCTCGTAGTTGTACGTCGACAGCGAGGTGTCGTCGACGTCGAGGACGATCGCCTTCTTCTTGCCCTTGTCGTGGTGGGCGCGGGCCTGCAGGTACTGCTTGGCGTCCCTCTCGATCCCGGCGACCTGCTTGGCGTAGTTGCCGGTCGGCGACGCCCAGTGCTCGCCCTGCGCGTCGACGGTGTCGCCGTAGTACGCCTTGATGTCGTTGACCTCGTCGGTCATGTTGGTGATCTGACGGTCGCTGCGCGGAGCCTTGGTGTCGGCGACCGCGAGGCCGCCGCCCGCGACCGCACCGCCGACGACCACGCCGACGGCGAGGGTGGCGAGGGTCTTCGAGCGGTTCCCGAGGGTCTTCCTGAGCATGTGGTTCTGCCCCTTCTGCCGTCGGGAGGGAAACGCGGGTCGTCCCCCCGACTCCCGACGCGCACGATGCGGGGCTGAACGTACGGGCGAGTAACCAGGCAGGTCAAGCAAACTCTACGCGCAATGTCTACGCGCGGTGCGCACGGACTCCGCACCGGCCTCGCGGGCGCCGCCCCCGGCAGGGCCGGACACCGCGCGGACGCGCCGATGCGCCGTCAGATATGGTGCACGGCCATGGGTGAGCTGATGGTGATCAGGCACGGCCAGACCGAATGGAGCCTGTCGGGCCGGTACGCGGGCCGCACCGACGTCCCGCTGACCGCCGCGGGCGAGGACGCCGCAAGGGCGCTCGCTCCGAGGCTGGCCGCACGCCGTCCGGTGGCCGTGTTCAGCAGCCCGCTGGGCCGCGCCCTGCGCACGGCCGAACTGGCCGGCCTGACCGGCGTCGAGCCCGATCCGGACCTGCTGGAGTGGGACTACGGCGGCTACGAGGGACTGACGGCGGAGCAGATCCAGGAGGAGAGGCCGGGGTGGGACCTGTGGCGGGACGGTGTCGCCCCCGGCGGCGCCGACCGTCCCGGCGAGCAGTTGCAGCAGGTGGCGGCGCGCACGGACGCGGTGCTGGACCGGATCCGGCCGCTGCTGGCCGACGGCGACGTCGCCGTCGTCGCGCACGGTCATCTGGCACGCGTCCTGACCGTGCGCTGGCTCGGCCTCGACCCGTCCTCCGCCCGGCTGCTCGGCCACCCGCATCCGGGCACCCTCGGCTTCCTCGCCACCGAGCACGGGCAGCCGGTCGTCGCAGCCTGGAACGTCCCGTAGCGGCGGGCCGGTCGCGCCACGGTCCGGGCCGGGGGAGCGGTGTGCGTGCCCGTGGCCGCCGACCGGGGGGGGGGCGGCCACGGGGTGGGGCTGACGTGGTGCCGGTGGGTTACTTGTAGATCCGCAGGACGCGTCCGACGCCGCGGACGTGTCCCAGACCGCGGAGTTCGTCGAGT
>NZ_JBEYFP010000480.1:0-4556 GCF_040634455.1 Kitasatospora sp. NPDC007106 | reverse complement strand
GTGGTCAAGGTGGTCGACAACGCCGAGGGCGAGGACGAGTTCAGCAAGCCCGCCGACGGCAAGCGCTTCGTCTCCGTCCAGTTCCGGATCCGCACAGGTCGCCGCCGGGCTGCCCGCCACCGCCACCGGCGTCCGCGTCTCCGGCGACCCGGAGCGGACGATCAGCCGGGTCGCCGTCTGCGGCGGCTCCGGCGACTCCTTCTTCGCCGAGGTCCGCGCCGCGGACGTCGACGCCTACGTCACAGCCGACCTGCGCCACCACCCCGCGTCCGAGGCGTCCGAGGCCGCCCCGACCGCCCTCGTCGACGCCGCCCACTGGGCCACCGAGTGGCCCTGGCTGAACCTCGCCGCCCGGTCCCTGACCGAAGCGGCCGGCAAGCACGGCTGGCAGCTGGAGACCAAGGTCTCCCACCTGGTCACCGACCCGTGGACGGGGCACGCCCCCATGCCGTACACCGCCTGACACCTGATCGATTCACACAGGAGCTTCCCGCTTGAACGCCGCGCCCGCCGACCAGATCCGCCTGCTCGACCTGCAGGCCATCGACTCCCGCCTGGACCAGCTGGCCCACCGGCGCCGCACCCTGCCCGAGCTCGCCGAGATCGAGAAGGCCGCCGCCGACCACACCGCCCTCAAGGACCTGGTCGTCGCCGCCCAGGCCCAGCTCTCCGACACCACCCGCGAGCAGACCAAGGCCGAGCAGGACGTCGAGCAGGTCCGCGCCCGCGCCGCCCGCAACCAGCAGCGGATGGACTCCGGCACCGTCACCTCCCCCAAGGACCTGGAGAACCTCCAGCACGAGATCGGCTCGCTCGCCAAGCGCCAGGCCGACCTGGAGGACGTCGTCCTGGAGGTCATGGAGCGTCTGGAGTCCGCCGAGAGCCGGGTCACCGAGCTGACGGCCCGTCTGCAGCACTCCGAGGTCGTCCTCAAGGAGGGCGAGGAGCGCCGCGACGCCGCCTGGGGCGAGATCGACGCCGAGGTCGAGAAGACCGCCCGCGACCGCGAGACCGTCGCCAAGGTGATCCCCGCCGACCTGCTCAAGCTCTACACCCGCCTGCGCGAGCAGCAGGGCGGCGTCGGCGCGGCCCGCCTCCAGCAGCGCCGCTGCGAGGGCTGCCGGGTCGAGTTCGCGATCACCGACCTCAACGCCATCAAGGCCGAGCCGGCCGACGCGGTCGTCCGCTGCGAGAACTGCGGCCGCATCCTGGTGCGCACCGCCGAGTCGGGCGTCTGAGCGGCGTGTCCCCCCGCAGGTTCATCGTCGAGGCCGACGGCGGCTCCCGGGGCAACCCGGGGCCGGCCGGCTACGGCGCCGTCGTCCGCGACGCCGACACCGGCGCGATCATCGCCGAGGCCGCGGAGTTCATCGGCCACGCCACCAACAACGTGGCCGAGTACCGCGGACTGATCGCCGGCCTGCGGGCCGCCCACGGCCTCGACCCGGACGCCTCCGTCGACGTCCGGATGGACTCCAAGCTCGTCGTCGAGCAGATGTCCGGCCGCTGGAAGATCAAGCACCCCGACATGCAGCCGCTGGCCGCCGAGGCCCGCACCGTCTTCCCGCGCGGCCGCGTCGCCTACACCTGGATCCCGCGCGAGCGGAACAAGGACGCCGACCGGCTCGCCAACGAGGCCATGGACGCCGGCCGGGCCGGCCGCCAGTGGGAGCCCCGGTCCGCCGCGGCCCCCGCCGTCCAGGCCGCCGAGGTCGAGGAGCCGCTGCCCGAACCCGCGGCACCCCGGGCCGGCTGGGCCGCCCCCGCCGACCTCGGCACCCCCACCACCTTCGTCCTGCTCCGGCACGGCGAGACCGCCCTCACCCCGCAGAAGCGCTTCTCCGGCAGCGGCGGCACCGACCCCGAACTCTCCGAGAAGGGCCGCTGGCAGGCCGAACGGGTCGCCGAGGCGCTCGCCGCCCGCGGCACCGTCCAGGCGGTCGTCAGCTCCCCGATGCGGCGCACCCGCGGGACGGCGGAGGCCGTCGCCCGGCGGCTCGGCCTGGAGGTCCGGATCGAGGACGGCCTGCGGGAGCTCGACTTCGGCGCCTGGGAGGGCCTCACCTTCGCCGAGGTCCAGCAGCAGTACCCCGACGACCTGAACGCCTGGCTCGCCTCCAGCAAGGCCAAGCCCACCGGCAGCAGCGAGAGCTTCGCCTCCCTCGCCCACCGGACGGGCGTCGCCCGCGACAAGATCATCGCCCGCCACCCCGGCCGGACGGTCCTCGTCGTCTCCCACGTGAGCCCCATCAAGACCCTCGTCCGCCTCGCCCTCGGCGCCCCGCCCGACGCGGTCTACCGCATGGAGCTCTCCGCGGCCTCCCTCTGCGCCGTCCAGTACTACGCCGACGGCAACGCCTCCCTGCGCCTCCTCAACGACACCAGCCACCTCCGCTAGAAGCGGTCCGGGGGCAGCACGGCAGGGGCGCTGGGGGCACCTCCCGGCCGAAGGCTGGGGGCGGAACTGCGCAATTCGGAGTCGGCGTACTTTGCAGGTTCGGCCGACCTCGGACTGCGCGGTTCCCCGCGCCCCTCAGTGGATCTCGGTGACGACGACGTCGAGCTGCCAGGGGCGGCGGGCGGTGCCGCGGGCGGAGACCTCGACGCGGTGGCCCAGCGCGGTGAGGGCGTCGACGAGTTCGCCGGGGGTGGCCGGGTCGGCCGCCGCGTTCAGCAGGTCCCGGACGAGGCGCCCCTTGGTGGCCTTGTTGAAGTGGCTGACCACGGACCGCTTGAGTTCGCCGCCGACCTCGCGCTCGTGCAGCACCCGCACGGTCGCCGTCCGCCCCGCGGCCTCCCCGGCCGGCTTCCAGGCCGCCGCGTACGCGGAACTCCGCAGGTCGAGCACCAGCCCCTCACCCGCCGCCTCCGGCAGGACCTCCGCGGTGGCGGCCCGCCAGTGGGCGCCGAGTGCGCCGAGCGGCGGCAGCTTCACCCCCATCGAGCAGCGGTACGGCGGGATCCGGTCGCCGATCCGCACGGCGCCCCAGAGTCCGGAGAAGACGAGCAGCGTGCGCTCGGCCCGCTCGTAGGCCTCCTGGTCGAGTTTGGCGAGCCCGAGGTTGTCGAAGAGCACGCCGGTGTACACCTCGCCGGCCGGCAGTGCCCCGGCGGTGGGCAGGTCGGCGTTGCGGGCGATCTCGCCCCGCAGCCCGGGGGAGAGCCCGAGGACCTCGGCGGCGGTGTCCTCGTCGCCGCGGCAGAGTCCGACGAGCGCGTCGAGGACGGCCCGCCGGGCCGCGGTCAGTCCGGGCAGCGACAGCGCCTCCAGGTCGACCGGAGCGCCCTGCGCCGACGCGGCCTTCCCCTCCGAGGGCGGCAACAGGACCAGCACGGCGGCACTCCTCAACACTTTGTGGCAGACGTCCCCGCCACTGTACTGGCGACCGGTCGCCCGCTCCGAAGCCGTCCGGCCTTCGTCCCCGCGGCCCGTCAACTCCCCGCCGCGCGGCCGCACCGCCTCTGACCACCGGACGGGACGCGCCCGACGGGCCCGCCGGTGCCGGCCCGCTTACGCTGCGGTCATGCCACGTCGACAACTGAGTGTCCGCACCGCCGACACCGCCCGGATCAACACCGAGCTCGCCGAGCTGCGCAGCCGGCTGGAGATCCGCACCGACTGGCCCGCCGAGGTGCTCGCCGAGGCGGACCGTGCGGCGGCCGTGCCCCGGCTGCCGGACGCGGATGCGACCGACCTGGAACTCTTCACCCTCGACCCGCCGGACTCCCTCGACCTCGACCAGGCCATGCACCTGGCCCGCCGCGACGGCGGCTACCGCGTGCACTACGCGATCGCCGACGTCGCCGCGTTCGTCGTCCCCGGCGGGGCGGTGGACACGGAGGCCCGCCGCCGGGTGCAGACCCTCTACTTCCCGGACGCCCGGGTGCCGCTGCACCCGCCCCGGATCTCCGAGGACGCGGCCAGCCTGCTGCCGGGCCGGCTGCGCCCCGCGGTGCTCTGGCAGATCGACCTGGACGCGGACGGCGCCGTGGTTCTCGCCGACGTCCGCCGCGCCCAGGTCCGCTCCCGCCGCAGGCTCGACTACGCCGGCGTCCAGGAGGCGCTCGACGCGGGCACGGCCGACGGGCAGCTCCGGCTGCTCGCCGAGATCGGACGGCTGCGCGAACAGCAGGAGGCCGCCCGCGGCGGGATCAGCCTGCCCGTCCCCGAGCAGGAGGTCGAACCGGCCGACGGCGGCTACCGGCTCGCCTACCGCACGCCGCGCCCGGCCGACGCCTGGAACGCGCAGATCTCGCTGCTCACCGGCATGGCCGCCGCCGACCTCATGCTGGACGCCGGCACCGGACTGCTCCGCACCCTGCCCGCCGCCCCCGAGGCCGCCTACGCCCGGCTGCGGCGGGTTGCCCGGGCACTCGGCGTGGACTGGCCGGAGTCCACCCCCTACCCCGAGCTGATCCGCTCGCTCGATCCCGCGGACACCCGCAACGCCGCCTTCCTGGAGGAGTGCACCGGCCTGCTGCGCGGCGCCGGCTACCACGCCTTCGACGCCGCCCGGGGCGTGCCGCCGCCCGCCGACCCGGGCCACGCGGCGCTC
>NZ_JBEYFP010000479.1:0-4562 GCF_040634455.1 Kitasatospora sp. NPDC007106 | reverse complement strand
CCCTGCGGCCCGCCGGGGCGCTCGCCGCCGCCCTGCGGCCGGGGTTCCGCTGCGCCCTGCCGCCCGGCTTCGACACCGTGCTGCTCCGCCGGATCGCCCGGACGGTCGCCCGGCACCCCAACGCGGCCAACGACTGGGCCTGGCGGCTGCTGCTCGGCCGCGAACGCCCCGACGCCACCGCCCTTCCGGCCGGCGGCGGCCGGGTGCGGCTGGTGCTCGGCGAGGTCGTCGAACACCTGGAGCGCTCCACGGCCGGCCGCTACGACGCGGTGACGCTCTCCAACGTGGTCGACGGACCGGGGCCGGACTTCGCCCGCCGGCTGCGCGCCGCCGTCGAGCACGCGGTGCGGCCCGGCGGGGTCGCGGTGGTCCGCAGCCTCCGCGAACCCGGCCCGGCCGGGCCCGGGCTCGCCGCCGAGGACCGTTCGGTGATCTGGGGCGTGGTGCGGGCCGTCCGCACCGGGACGGACGGAGCCGACCCGCGATGAAGCACCTGCTGCAACGCCACCCCGTCCCCATGCGGACCCGCTTCGCGCACTCGCTGGTCCTCACCTACGCCCTGCCGCCGGACGTCCTGCAGCCCCTGTTGCCGCCCGGCCTCGCCCTCGACACCTACACCGACCCGGGCGGCACCGAGCACGGCTTCGTGGCCGCCGCCCTGGTGGACACCCGGGACCTGCGGCCCGCCTTCCTGCCGGCCGGCCTCGGCGCCGACCGGATCCTCACCGGGTACCGCATCTTCACCCGCTTCCCGACCCCCACCGGGCGGACCATGCGCGGCCTGAAGATCCTCCGCAGCGACACCGACAGCCGGGTCATGGTGCTCGGCGGCAACCTGCTCTCCCGCTACCGCTACCGGCTCGCCCGGATCGGCAGCCGGGTCGTCGACGACACCCTGGAGTTCCGGATCGTCAGCCGCGACGGCCGGGCCGACCTGCACGTGCGGGCCGACCTCGGCGGCGCCCCCGCGGACCTGCCGGCCGGCAGCCCGTTCGCCTCCGCCAAGGACGCCCGCCGGTTCGCCGGGCCGCTGCCCTACACCTTCGAGCACGAGCCGGAGACCGGCTCGATGATCGTGGTCAAGGCCACCCGGACCCGCTGGGAGCCGACCCCGGTCGCCGTCGAACTGCCGACCCCGCCGACCTTCTTCCGGCACGGCCCCTTCGCCGGGACGACCCCCGTCCTCGCCAACGCCTTCCACGTCGCCGACCTCGAGTACGGCTGGGAGGCCGGCCGGCGCCGCGCCGAGAACGGGGCCGAGCGGTGAACCGGATCACGGCAGGCGAGCAGCAGGAACAGCGCGGGTTCTCCGGGCTGCGGGAGGTGGTCTACTACAACTGGCCGATGTACGTGGCGGGTTGCCTCGCCGCGGGGGCCGGGCTCGCGGTCTCCCACCGTCTGCCCGGGCCGGCCGCGCGGATCGCCCGGCTCGGTGCGGCGGCCGCCGCGGGACTGCTGGCGACCAGCACCGCCGCCACCTGGTGGGTCTACGACCGCTCAAAGCTGCAGACCTTCGACTGGCTGGACGAGCTGCTGCCGGCCGGACCGGGCGAGCACCTGGTGGTCTCCGCCGGCCTCGACGAGACCAGCCGGCCCCTGGCCGCCCGCCGGCCGGACCACCCCCAGCGGGTGGTGGACCTCTACGACCGGGCGACGATGACCGAGGGCTCGATCCGGCGGGCCCGCCGCCGGGTGCCGCCCGTGCCGGGCACCCTCGCCGGACGGCCCGACCGGCTGCCCGCCGCGACGGACTCGGCGGACACCGTCCTCGTCGTCTTCGCCGCCCACGAGCTGCGCCGCGCCGAGGACCGGCGGGCGCTGTTCGCCGAGTTCGCCCGGGTGCTGCGCCCCGGCGGCCGCCTCGTCCTGGTCGAGCACCTGCGGGACGCCGCCAACACCGCCGTCTACGGCCCCGGCGCCCGGCACTTCTTCTCGCGGCGGACCTGGCTCGGCGCCGCCGCGGACGCGGGCCTGCACCCGGTCGCCGAACGGCGGATCGCCGGACTGGTGACCGCCTTCGCCTTCACGCAGACCGACGCCCCGGACCGGAAGGACGGCACACCGTGACCCACCTGCTCACCCTGGAGGGCCAACTGCGGCTGGTGGGCGCCGCCCTGATCGCCATGGGCGCGCTGCACGCCGTCCTGCCGCGGTTCATCGGCTGGCCCTCCGACCTGGCCGGCACCACGCTGCTGACCCGTCAGGTCTCCTACGTGCACCTGTTCTTCATCGCCCTGACCTGCGTCCTGCTCGGCCTGCTGCCGCTGCTGCTCGCCCCCGACCTGCTCGCGGGCGGTCGGCTCGGCACCGCGCTGCTCACCGCGCAGACCCTCTTCTGGGGCATCCGCTGGCTCTTCGAGTTCGCGGTGTTCTCCCCGGCGCTCTGGCGCGGGGACCGGCTGCGCACCGCCGCGCACGTGGCGCTGTCGGTGCTGTGGACCTGGGTGACGGCGGTGTTCGCCTGCGCGCTGGTGGCGGTGCTCCGCGGTTGAGGCGCCGGTGAGGTGCGCGCGGTCGGGGTGCGGGCGGGATGCGGTCCGGGTGTGGTCCGGGTGTGGTCAGAAGACGTGACCGGTCGCGTAGGCGTGCACCGGGTCCGGTCCGCCCTCCGTCCCGGTGCCCGTGCGGTCGGTGACCGAGACGACCCCGTCGACGGAGCGGCACAGCCGCACCACGAGCGGCGCGAGTCCCGGGGTCTCGATGGTGCCGCTGAGCACCACCCGGCCCTGCACCACCTCCACGCCGACCAGGGCCGGGCTCACTCCGTCGACCTTGCCCAGCACCTCCTCGACGATCTCCCGGTGGATCAGCCGGTCCTCGCGGAGGAACACCCGCAGCAGGTCGCCCCGGCTGACCAGGCCGGCCAGCCGGCCGTCCGCGTCGACCACCGGCAGCCGCTTCACCCCGTGCGCGGTCATCAGCCGGGCGGCCGCCACCACGCTCGCGCCGGGCGTGGTGCACAGCACCGAGCCGGTCATCAGCTCCGCCGCGGTCACCGCGGCCCTGCCGCTGTCGGGGGTGCCCGCCGGGGCCCTGTCCGCCGCGGACGCGGTCGCCGGGTCGTCCTCCTGGGCGGCCAGGGTGCGCAGCAGGTCCGCCTCCGAGACGATCCCGACCGGCCGGTCCTCGGCGTCCACCACCGGCACCGCCGTGATGTCGAACTCCGCCAGGAGCGCCACGATCTCCCGGAATCCGGTCTCCGGTGCCACCCGGACGACGTCCCGGGTCATCACCGACTCCACCGTGCGGTGCCCCATGACCAGCCTCCCTGCTGCCGTGCCCCGATCCTCACCCACCCCTGCCCCCAACGGTAGGGCCCTAGGACCCGTTCACGAACCGTCGCGCCCCGGAACCGCCGCTCGGGGGCTCAGCCCGTCCGGTCGGCGACGGTGGCGACTGTGGCGGGCGCGGCCGGGAGAGCCGGCGGTCAGTCGGGGACGAGGACGGCGACGCCGGTGACGCGGTCGGCGGCGAGGTCGGCGAGGGCTTCGGGGGCGCGGCTCATCGGGTAGCGGCGGACGTGCACGGTGGGCGGGTGGGCGGCGGTCTCGGCGAGGTAGGCGCGGCCGTCGGCCCGGGTGTTGGCGGTGACGCTGCGCAGCGTGCGCTCCTGGAAGAGGTACTGGCGGTAGTCGAGGCGCGGGATGTCGGAGAGGTGGATCCCGGCCACCGCGAGGGTGCCGCCGCGGTCGAGGGCGGCGAGGGCGACGGGGACGAGGTCGCCGACCGGGGCGAAGAGGATCGCCGAGTCGAGGGGTTCGGGCGGGCTGTCGTCGGCGCCGCGGGCCGAGCTGGCGCCGAGGTCCTGGGCGAGCCTGCGGGCCTCGGCGGAGCGGGTCAGCACGTGGACGCGGGCGCCCCGGGCGAGGGCGAGCTGTGCGGTCAGGTGTGCGGACGCCCCGAAGCCGTACAGGCCGAGGCGCCCGCCGGGCGGGAGGTCGGCGCGCTGGAGCGCGCGGTAGCCGATGATGCCGGCGCAGAGCAGCGGGGCGAGGTCCTCGTCGGGCGGGCCCTCCGGCAGCCGGTAGACGTAGTCGGCGTCGACCACGGCGTGGCCGGCGTAGCCGCCGGGGACGTCCCAGCCGGTGTAGCGGGAGTCCGGGCAGAGGTTCTCGCGGCCGGCGAGGCAGTACCGGCAGCTGCCGCAGGTGCCGGCCAGCCAGGCGGCGCCGACCCGGTCGCCCTCGGCGAAGTCGGTTGCCCGCGGCCCGGCCCGCAGCACCCGTCCGACGATCTCGTGGCCGGGCGGGCAGCCGGGCAGGTGCGGTGCGAGGTCGCCCTCGGCGAGGTGCAGGTCCGTCCGGCAGACGCCGCAGGCCCGGACCTCCAGCAGCAGGCTCCTCGGTCCGAGCGGTTCCAGTGGCCGTTCGACCCGGCGCAGCGGGCGGTCGGCGGCGGGTGCGGGGTGGTCGACGACCCAGGCGGTGGTGGTTCCGGTGGTCGTCCCGGTCTCGGCAGCCATCGGCTGTGGCCTCCCGTCGGCGCGGCCTCCCGGCGGTGCGGCCGGGCGGTGGACGCGGTGCGGCTTCCGCCTCCAGCATGCACCGCCACCGCAGCCCGGG
>NZ_JBEYFP010000478.1:0-4575 GCF_040634455.1 Kitasatospora sp. NPDC007106 | reverse complement strand
GCGGGTGGGGCCCGCCGCCGGTCGGAGGACTGCGCCGGGGCGGCAGGCCTGCCCTCACCGCCTGATCGAGCGGCCCGACGACCCCCCACGACGACGGCCTTGGGAAACCCCGGTCCGCCGGTTCGCCGTGCAGGGCCGGGCCTCAGCCCGCGGCCTTGGCGATGAGCTCGGCGATCCGGGCCTCGGCCTCGGGGGTCGGTTCGGTCAGGGCGTAGGCGGTGGGCCACATGGCGCCCTCGTCGAGGGTGGCGAGGTCGCTGAAGCCGAGGGTGGCGTAGCGGGTCTTGAACTTCTGGGCGCTCTGGAAGAAGCAGACGACCTTGCCGTTCCTCGCGTACGCCGGCATGCCGTACCAGAGCTTCGGGGCGAGGTCCGGGGCGGCGGTGCGGACGATCCGGTGGATCCGCTCGGCGAGGACGCGGTCCGCCTCCGGCATCTCGGCGATCTTCGCGAGGACGTCCTGCTCCGCGTCGGCCTTGGCGGTGCGGGGACTGCGGCGCGCGGACGCCTTGAGCTCCTTGGCGTGGTCCTTCATCGCCTGGCGCTCTTCGGGCGTGAACCCGTCGAACTTCTCCTCGGCGGCGCTGCTGCCGGGGGCGGACTTCTTGGTGTTCGTCATGGGAGGCGTCCTCTCGTGAAAATGTCTGACGGGCGATCAAGGTTGATGCTGTGTAAGACGGTCAGGCGAGCCAACGGCCGTCGCGCATCAGGGTACGGCCGGACAGTTCGTCCGCCTCACGCCAGGCCTGGATGCGGTGCGGCCTGATGCGGAACCAGCGGTACGGCGTGGTGAGGGTACGCGGGTCGAAGCCGGTACGTGCGGCGAACCGGTCGCCCTGTTCCTGCGGCAGTGCGTCGATCTCGAGGACGTCGACGTCGCCGTCGATCATCGTCACGTCGCGGGTGGGGCCGAGGCCGAGCCTGGCCGTGCGGGTGGCGGCCAGGTTCCTGCCGGTCGGGCTGTCGGCCGGGGTGGCCACGAGCAGCGCCGCGCCGTCCCAGTCGAAGGAGAGCGGCACCAGGTGGGGATCGCCGTCGGCCGAGGCGCTGGCCACCCAGACGTCGACGTCGTGGGTGAGCCGGTGCTCGGTGTCCCGCCGGCGCCGGTCGCGCGGCCGGAGCCCGGCCGCCGTCGGCTCCTCGCCCGTCCGGGCGGACTGCCGCCCCGGATCGCCGGTACCGCTCATACTCGCTCCCGAGGTCGTGGCCGTGATCGCCCGGGCCTCCGCCGGGCCCGATCGCCGTGGTCACAGCCTCTCCCGACCGGTGTGCCCTCCGCCTCCGTGCTGACCACGGAGAGCGCCACGGAACGCGCCACGGAGAGCGGTACGGAGTGCGGTACGGAGGTGCGGCGCGCGGACCAGGTCGGTGGGCGGGAATCCGGAGGGTGCGGAATTCACGCGCATCGGGAGTTCTTGTGAGGCCTCGCCGCCCACCATTGACAGGTGCTCTACACGGGTTGCCAGCCTGACGCACCGCGAGGTCGGCCGGATCACCGTCGGCTCCGGACCGCGCGGGCTCGACATCCTGCCCGGCGACCGCCACATGCCGGTCTCCAACTCCGGCTCCAACACCGTCTCCGTGGTCGACCTGGAGTCGCACGGGGCGCTCACCCGGATCGCCGTCGGCCGCGACCCGCGGCACACGACGATCGTCGGGGACGGCGCCTACGTCTCCCTCCGGGCTCCGGCTACATCTCCGAGATCGACATCTCCGGGCTGAGGAAGAGCGACGCCTCGGACGTCCGTGAGATCGCGCGGATCCGCATCCAGGAGAACTCCCACCCGGTTTCGCGAGGGCGACGGCTGAGGGGGGCCAGGTGCGGACACCTCGGCGGCGGTGCCGTCCGGGGAATGCCGCGCACCTGGCCCGGCCGGGCGTCAGTGCTTCACGACGTCCTTCGCCTTGGCGCCGGCCTGCTTGGCGGCGCCCTTCATCTGTTCGGCGCGGCCCTCGGCCTCCAGGCTGCGGTTGCCGGTGGCGGCGCCGGCGGCCTTCTTCGCCCCGCCCTTGACTTCCTCGGCCTTGTGCGCGGCCTTCTTGCCCATACCCATGGCTGATCTCCTTCTCGTGCGTGTCGTGACGTGGTGACAGTCGCCGCCGGCCTCACTGGGAGGCGGAACGGTGCCCGATCAGGTGGGGCGCGCGCTGTCCGTCGGGCTCCGGCTCGCCGTTCGCGCGAGCGTTGCCGTCGCCCTCCGGGGGCATCGGGGCCACGCGGGTGCCGGCCGTCTGCTCGTGGAAGGAGCGGGGCTGATCGCTCATCAGCTCGTCCCGCTGCCGGGCGAGGGCGTCGCGCTGTTCGGCGAGGTCGTCGCGCTGCCGCGCGAGGTCGTCGCGTTCGTCGGCGATGCCGTCCCGGCCGGCCGAGGTCGCCTCCGCACGTGCGGTGTCGCGTTGTGCGACCAGGTCGTCGCGGCCCTCGGCGACGGCCGCCGTTTCACGGCGGGAGTCGCGCAGTCCGTGGCGTGCCTCGCTGCCGCGACGCGAGGTACGGCGCGCGCCGGTCAACAGGAGTCCGAGTCCGAGCATGCCCGCCGCCCCGACGATGATTCCGAAGAGGAAGAGCGTGCCGGTGGAGCCGGTCATGTGATGCCCGAAGACCGAGAACGAATTCGTGAGTTCATGTACGGCGCCGGTGTTGGTGAATATTCCGGCGACTGCGACAACGGTCGCGGCCACCAGAACGAGAAGTCCGAGAAGAACGAGGATCATGGCGACTCCAGACGATCTACGTTGTATACATACAGCTAACTCCTGGAGTAGGATAATAGCTACACCGTAGGTCTACGAACTTCAAGTTCGTCGGCGGTGGCCGAGAGTGACAGGAGGACCGCCATGCCCCAGACCCCGGCCGACCCGGCCGTCCGGGAGCACGCTCGACACACGGACGGAAAACTGAGCCGCGAGCGGATGCTCGCCTGCGCCCTGGAGATCATCGACCGCGAGGGCGTCGAGAAACTGTCCATGCGCCGTCTGGCCCGCGCCCTCGACCACGACCCGATGAGCCTGTACCGCTACGCCGCCAACAAGGCCGCCCTGCTCGACGGTGTCGCCGAGACGGTCCTCGGTCAGCTCACGGTCGATTCCGCCGACCCGGACTGGGCGGCCCAACTGCGCGCAGTCGCCCGCGACTACCGCCGGCTCGCCCTCGAGCACCCCAACGTCGTACCGCTCCTGGTCACCCGCCCCCTGGCAACCCCACTGGCCCTGCGCCCCCGCGGCACACTGCGTCCGCTCGAAGCCGTTCTCACCCTGCTCACCCGCGCCGGCTTCGACGGCCCCGGCGCGCTGCACATCTACCGCGCCCTGTTCGGATTCCTGAACGGCCACGTCCTCGACGAACTCCAGGAACTCGTCGACAACCCCGAGGAGACCGACGACCTGCTGCGCCTGGGGCTCCACCGCCTGCCGCTCGGCGAATTCCCCCTCCTGCGCTCCCTCGCCACCGCTCTCGCCACCTACGACGGCGCCGCCGAACTCGAGCGCGGGCTCGACATCCTCCTCACCGGCCTGACCACCACCCCTACCCCCCGGCCCGGAAAACCGACAAACGCCGGACACGGGCACCGGACCCCGCGGACCACGACCGGGGCCGGCAGACGCAAATCCTCTGGAATGGAGACCGAGAACAGGAAAGGCAAAGCACCTTCCCCGCACTGACGGAGAACCACGGGGGGAAACCACAACGGAGACCATCGTGATCATTCTCGGAGCCATCCTCCTCGTCATCGGACTCGTCGCCGGCATCGGCTTCCTGTGGACCATCGGCGCCGTCCTGGTCGTCATCGGCCTGATCCTGTGGATCATGGGCGCGGTCGGCCACCAGGTCGGCAGCCGCCCCCACTACTACTGAGCCGCAACCTGCGCCTCTTCCCAAGGCCCGGCGCCACGATCGCGAATCCGCACAGCAGATTCCGACCGCGGCGCCGGGCCGTCAGATCCGAGGCCGCGGCGCTCCGCGTAAGCCGCCGGCGCTGTCGAGAGCCCACCTGCCCGACGTCACGACACGCCGCGGTCGGGGCGATGCCATCTGCCGTTCCGGTCGCACACGGGCGCCGCACTTCCTGATCACAGTCAAGACCGGCCGGTCGGCTTCCACACACGGGCGCGGGCGCGGGTGCGGATGTCCCTCCCGTAACGGCCGCGCTGCCGAGTCGGGTCTCACTTCCATCGTTTCAGCACGCTCGTCACGCGCGGAAGGTCTTCGTGGATCAGACGGCCGACCAGCGCGCCACCGAAGACGACGACTCCCACGCCGACCAGCCACGACTGGATGACCAGCACGGTCCCGAACGGGCCGTAGGTCACCGTGTTGGACGCGATCAGCGGTGAGAAGACCAGCCGGGAGAACAGCCGCAGGCCGAGCAGTCCGACCACGGTCACCACGGCCCCGGGCAGCAGCGCACCCCAGCGCACCCGCCCGCCGAGCAGCAGCCACTGCGACCACCAGACGAACACCACCGCGCCCAGCGCCGCCCCGAGATCTCCGGCCTCGGACCGGCGCACGAGCGTACTGGTCATCGGCTTCGTGCCGTCCTCGCAGTTCAGCGGCGGCAGCGTCTGGTCGTACGT
>NZ_JBEYFP010000477.1:0-4589 GCF_040634455.1 Kitasatospora sp. NPDC007106 | reverse complement strand
CCGAGCTCGACATGATCCTCATCATGACCGTGGAGCCGGGCTTCGGCGGCCAGGCCTTCCTGGACATCATGCTGCCCAAGATCCGCCGCACCCGGGAGCTGATCTCCAAGCACGGTCTCGACCTGTGGCTGCAGGTCGACGGCGGCGTCGCCCCCTCCACCATCGAGCGCTGCGCCGAGGCCGGGGCCGACGTCTTCGTCGCCGGCTCCGCCGTCTACAACGCCGCGGACCCGGCCGAGGCCGTCCGCGCCCTGCGCGCCCAGGCCGACGCGGCGACCGCCGGCGCCCACTGGGCCTGCCGCCACTGAGGCGGGCGCGGCCGTCCGGGCCGCGCACCGGCCGGAGGGCGGCCGGGGCCTGCCGGAAGGGCGGTCGGGGAGGCCGGAACTGACGGCCCGTAGAGTAGGGGCCCAAGATCGATCGGGGGAGGGGCCTTGGGAGCGAGCGGCGAGGAACGGACGGCCGGAACGACCGCGGAGGTCGGGAGGATCCCGGAGCAGTCCCGCGGGGTGTGGCGCGCCGTGCCCGGGGACGAGGCACCGGCCGGCGGACCGGAGGGTCCGCCGGCCGCGGAGCAGCCGGAGACCGGCACCGGCCGGCGCAGGTTCCTGCGGGCGCTGCTGGTCGCCGGCGTCGGCACCGCGGCGGTCGGCGGCGCCATGATCGAGGACGTGCTGCCCGGGGGTGACCGGCTGCGCCGCGCGATCGGCATGACCGGCCCGGACGGCACCGTCCCGGCCGTCGGGCCCGGCCCCGTCCGCACCGACCAGCTCGCCTCCAAGGCTCGCGGCCGCCGCATCGAGCTGACCGTCGTCTCCCCGCCCGGCAGCGCGCCCGGAGCCGACCTGCCGGTCTGCCTCGCCCTGCACGGCCGCGGCGGCTCCGCGGCGGCCCTCGTCGACCTCGGACTGCCGCAGTTCCTGGCCGCCGCCACCGCCAAGGGCGTGCCGCCCTTCCACCTGGTCGCCGTGGACGGCGGCGAGGCCACCTACTGGCACCGCCGCACCCCCGGGGACGACCCGATGGCCATGCTGCTGGACGAAGTCCCCCGCTGGCTCGCCGCCCGCGGTCTGGCCGCCCCCACCGGCGTGCTCGGCATCTCCATGGGCGGCTCCGGCGCCCTCCAGTACGCCCGCGCCCGCAACGGCGGACTCGCCGCCGCGGCCCTGCTCAGCCCCGCCCTGTTCACCTCCTGGGGGGACGCCCGGCCCGTCGACGCGTACCAGGACCAGGCCGACTGGGAGGCGCACGAGCCGCTGCGCCACCTCGACCGGCCGCTCACCCGCAGGCTCGCCGTCTGGTGCGGCACCGAGGACCCGTTCTGCCCGGCCGCCCGCAAGCTCGCCGACCGGGCCGCCGAGACGCACTTCCCGCGCGGCGCCCACACCGACGGCTTCTGGCGCCGGGTCCTCCCCGACGCCACCGCCTTCCTCGGCCAGGCCCTCGCCCGCCGGGCCTGAGGCGGCCGCGCCGCGGCTGCCCTGTGCTGCCCTGTGCTGCTCGGGGCCTTGGGATCGCCCGGGCCGGCCGCGGCTCGCCCGTCCCGCGCCTGCCGGGCCGCGGCCGGGTGCGGGGGGATACTCGCGGCATGAGCAACCTCGACGTCCGCCCCGCCGCCTCCCGCTGCGGCGGCGAGGCCTCCGACGGTCCGGTGAAGCAGCTGGTGGCCGGCCGTCAGGTGCCGCTCGGTGAGTCGACGGTGGTGCGCCGGCTGCTGCCCACCCTGGGGCGGCGGATGGTCGGCGCCTGGTGCTTCGTCGACCACTACGGCCCGGACGACATCGCCGACGAGCCCGGCATGCAGGTGCCGCCGCACCCGCACATGGGACTCCAGACGGTGAGCTGGCTGCACGAGGGCGAGGTACTGCACCGCGACAGCCTCGGCAGCCTGCAGACCGTCCGGCCGTACGAACTCGGCCTGATGACCTCGGGCCGGGCCATCTCGCACTCCGAGGAATCACCCCGCGAGCACGCCCGGCTGCTGCACGGCGCCCAGCTCTGGGTCGCCCTGCCCGACGCCCACCGCCACACCGAACCCGCCTTCGAACACCACGCCGAGCTGCCGGAGGTCACCGCGGGCGGGCTGCGCGCGCGGCTCCTCCTCGGCACGCTGGACGGCGCCACCTCGCCGGGCACCACCTACAGCGCCCTGGTCGGCGCCGACCTCGCCCTCCGCGAGGGCGCGGCCCACCGGCTGCCGCTGGAGCCGGGTTTCGAGTACGCGGTGCTGTCGATGACCGGCAGCGTCGACGTGGACGGCGTCCCGGTCGAACCGGGCTCGATCCTCTACCTCGGCTGCGGGCGCCGCGAACTGCCGCTGCTCGCCCGCACCGACGCGGCACTGCTGCTGCTCGGCGGCGAACCCTTCGAGGAGCAGCTCGTCATGTGGTGGAACTTCGTCGGGCGCACCGCCGAGGAGATCGCCGAGGCCCGCGACCAGTGGCAGGCGGGCGAGCGCTTCGGCGAGGTCCACGGCTACGGCGGGGAGCGCCTCTCGGCTCCGGAGTTGCCCGCGCTTCCCCTGAAGCCCCGGGGGCGCGAGCGATGACCTGCAGAGGTGAAGGGCCGTGGGTTTCCGGACGTGAAGGCATCCGCCCGGCGACGGTGCCGCTGAGGCGTCTCGCACAGCCGGCCGGCCGGGCCGTGCGGAGCCCCGGGGCGGGGGACGTCAGGGGCGGACGGC
The DNA here is from genome assembly GCF_040634455.1 of Kitasatospora sp. NPDC007106. Lineage (NCBI taxonomy): Bacteria > Bacillati > Actinomycetota > Actinomycetes > Kitasatosporales > Streptomycetaceae > Kitasatospora > Kitasatospora sp. NPDC007106. Next base: position 1,906 of record NZ_JBEYFP010000477.1, on the reverse strand, counting down.
GCCCATGTACGGCATGTATTCGATCGGGGTGATCTCGATGTTCTTGCCGGTGCGCGGTGCGTGGATCATCTTGCCGCCGCCGATGTAGATGCCGACGTGGTGCAGGTCGGAGTAGAAGAAGACGAGGTCGCCCGGTTGGAGGTCGGCCTTCGTCACGTGCCGGCCGGCGTTCCACTGGTCCTGGGAGACGCGGGGCAGGGAGACGCCCGCGGTGCGCCAGGCGGCGCCGGTCAGCCCGGAGCAGTCGAAGCTGTTCGGGCCGGTGCCGCCCCACAGGTAGGGCTTGCCGAGCTGGGCATAGGCGAACTGGACGGCGGCGGCCGCGCGGCCGGTGGCCGGGCCGTTGTAGGTCTCGCGTGCGGTGGCGCGCGAGGAGCGGCCGTCCTGCGCGTTGACCTCGGCCTGATCGGCGGCGGAGAGGCTGTGCAGCAGCCGGGTCGCCTCGGCGAGCCTGGTCTGCACGAGCTTCTTCTCGGCGGCGAGGGCCCGGTCGGTGGTGTCGAGTTGGCCGAGGACGGCCGTGGCCTCGGCGCGCCGCTGGTCGAGTCGGCGCTGCTGGTCGAGCAGCAGTCGCAGCAGGTCGCTCTGGGAGCTGGCGGCGATGTCCTGTGCGGAGGCGCGCTTGAGGTAGGTGTCGGGGTCGGAGGAGAACATCAGCGCGACGGCGGGGTCGACGTTGCCGGTGCGGTACTGGTCCGCGGCGACCGCGGAGAGGCGCTCGCGCAGGCCGCTCATCCTGTCCTGGGCCGAGGCGACCTGGTTCTGCAGTTCGGTGGCGTCCTTCTGCAGCCGCTGCTGGGTCTCCTTGAACTTGTCGTACTTCTCGATGGAGACCTCGGCCTGCTCGTTGAGGTCCTCGACCTGGGCCTTGACGGTGGCGAGGTCGGGCTTGGGTGCGGCGTTCGCGTTGCCGCCTGCGGCGAGGATCGCGGAGCCGGCGGCGGCCGTGGTCACGATGGCCATCCGGGCCCGGCTCGGCGGCGCGGGCTTGCGGCGGTTGCCCATGCGTGGTCACTCCCTGACTGTCGTTCCGCCTGTTCGCGGCGCGGTCGTGGAGGGGGCGGCCGACAGCGGCCCGCCTCCATGTTCTAAGTAACTTAGTAGATGAAGGTGGGGTCCTGGCAAGTCCCGCGACCCGGCATCCCGGGGCCCGGGGTCAAGGTCCGCAGGCGAGCAGAACGGGAGTTGCGGGGAGGACCACGGCGGCGACCCACCAGGCGGTGCGCACCGCGCGCGGCAGCGGTGCCGGTTCCAGCAGCCGTCGCACGCGGGCGACGACGGCGTGGTCGCCGGCGCCCAGGGCGGACGGCCGGGTGCGGGCGGTGGCGAACAGGAACAGCGCCTCGGCGAGCACCCTGGGCGTGGTGGTGCGCAGCGCGCGGTCGTCGGCGGCCATCTCGACCAGTGCCGGGACTTCCCGTCCGGCGAGGCGGGCGGCGGGCAGCCAGCGCAGTCGTCGCCCGAGCGCGCCGGCGGCCGAGGTGATCAGGTGGTGGCGGCCGGTGAGGTGGGCGCCCTCGTGGGCGAGGACGGCGCCGCGGTGGGCGGGGGACATGCGCAGGGCGCCCTCGGTGAGGACGATCCGGCCGCCGTCGCCGGCCACGCACCAGGCCGCGGGCTCGTCGGCGTCCATCACCAGCCAGCCGTCCTCGTGCCGGCGGGCGACGAGGTCGAGCTGCTCGCGGTGCCGGCGCCGGGCGCGGGCGCCGCGGATCCAGGCGGTGAGGACGACGGCGGACAGGGCGGCCAGGATCGCCATGCCCATCCAGAACGCCTGGGCGTGGCCGGTTGACCCGCCGCTGCCGCGGAGGCCGGCGGGGAGCAGCCAGCCGAAGGGGCCGCGTCCGTGGTGGTCCGCGGTGATCAGCCGGTGCGCCAGCATGACGACGTTCGCGGCGCAGGCGAG
>NZ_JBEYFP010000476.1:0-4598 GCF_040634455.1 Kitasatospora sp. NPDC007106 | reverse complement strand
TCAGCAACCGGCACGAGCTGACCCGCTGGGCGACGGCCCGCCGGCTGGTCTGAGGCGGATGCAGGTGCGTCCGCCCGGTCGTTCCGGCGGGCGGTACCCGACCAGCCGGTGGGCCTCGAACTGGAGCGACCCGCAGTGGATCCAGATCGACCTCGGCGGTCCGGCGACGGTCAGCAAGGTCGAACTCAGCTGGGAGGCGGCGTACGCCACCGCCTACCAGCTGCAGACCTCGTCCGACGCCGCCACCTGGTCGACGATCTACTCGACCACCACCTCGGCCGGCGGCGTGCAGTCGCTGAACGTCAACGGCACCGGCCGGTACGTCCGGCTCAACGCCACCCAGCGGGCCACCCAGTACGGCTACTCGCTGTACGAGTTCAAGGTGTACGGCACCGTCACCACCCCGCAGACCGGCTACGTCCTCGCGAACCCGCAGGTGACCGGGGTGACGCCGTCCACGGCCAACCCGCCGCACACCTACTTCCACGAGTTCCAGGCGAACTGCTCGCCGACGCACAACCTGCCGGACGACCCGATCGTCTTCCCCGGGCTGGCCGGCGCCTCGCACATGCACACCTTCATGGGCAACACCACCACCACGGCGACCTCCACCCCGGCCTCGCTGGCGGCGGGCGGCACCACCTGCCTCGCCCCCGGTGACAAGTCCGCCTACTGGATGCCGACCATGTACAACGGCGCCACGGAGGTCAACCCGGTCGGCCTGCAGACCATCTACTACAAGACGGGGGTGACCGACTACACCTCGGTGCGGCCGTTCCCGCCGGGTCTGCGGTTCGTCGTGGGCAGCCCGTCCGCGACCCAGACGGAGTTCGCCACCAACCCGGGCTACGTGGCCGGCTGGGAGTGCGGCAACAGCTACCACAACACCGACCTGCCGACCTCCTGCCCCGGCGGCGGCGCGGTCAACCTGCGCTACCAGGCCCCCAGTTGCTGGAACGGCCTGTACCTGGACACCCCCGACCACAAGAGCCACATGGCCTACCCGGTCAACGGTGTCTGCCCCTCCACCCACCCGGTGGCGCTCCCGATGATCGAGTTCAAGATGGCGTGGCCGGTGCCCTCCGGCGACCTCTCGCAGCTGCGGCTGGCGAGCGGCCGGGGGTACTCCTTCCACTACGACTTCTTCAACGCGTGGGACGCGCCCACCCTGGCGGCGCTGGTGAACCACTGCATCATCGGTGGCCTCCAGTGCAACGCACGCGGCTACGACGAGACCCAGCCCGGGCGCGGTGCGGCGCTGAACGAGCAGTACCTGCTGCCCTGACGCCCGTCGGCCGACCGTCGCCCCCGTCCTCCCCGCTCCCCCGGGGAGGACGGGGGCGCACGGCGTGCGGCGAGCCCGGTCCGGGGCGGGCAACAGCGCTGGTGAAGGCCCGGGAACAGTCGGATAGAGCGCTCTCCCACATGCTATAAAAGGCTCATGAGCGAAGCCCTCCGCCCGGCCGCCCAGCGCTCCGCGACCCTGGAGGACGTGGCCCGGGTCGCCGGCGTCTCCCGCGCGACCGTCTCCCGCGTGATCAACGGTATCCGCAACGTCGACCCGGCCATCCAGGAGAGCGTCCGCCGGGCCGTCGCCTCCACCGGGTACGTGCCCAACGGCGCCGCCCGCTCGCTGGTCACCCGCCGTGCCGGCGCCCTCGCCCTGGTCGTCTCCGGCAGCGGCACCGACGGGCGGGACGAGGAGGCCGGCCGGACGCAGGTCTTCACCGACCCCTTCTTCGGCCGGGTGGTCAGCGGCGTCTTCACCGGTCTGCGCCCGCACGGCGTCCACCCGGTGCTGATGCTCGCGGACGCCCCGGAGGCCCGCGAGCAGGCGCTCTCCTACCTCAAGCAGGGCAACGCCGACGGCGCCATGGTGGTCTCCACGCACGCCGACGACCCGATGCCCGGCCTGCTGCTGGCCGCCGGCGTGCCCACCGTGCTCTTCGGCCGCCCGGCCGCCCCGCTGCCGGTCAGCTGCGTCGACCTGGCCAACCGGGACGGCGCCCGGCTCGCCGCCGACCACCTGTACGCCCGCGGCCGCCGGCGGGTGGTGACCATCGCCGGGCCGCCCGCGGTGCGCGCCGCCCGCGACCGGCTGGAGGGCTTCCACGAGGCGATGGCCCGCCACGGCATGCCGTACCTGCCGCACGCCGAGGCGGACTTCACCCAGGCCGGCGGTGAGCGGGCGATGACCCGGCTGCTCGTCGAACACCCGGACCTCGACGGGGTGTTCGCCGCCAACGACCTGATGGCGCAGGGGGCCGTCGCGGTGCTGCGCGACCACGGCCTGCGGGTGCCGGAGGACGTCGCGGTGGTCGGCTTCGACGACAGCAGCGCGGCCACCGCCGGCCGGCCGCCGCTCACCACCGTCCGGCAGCCGGTGGAGGAGATGGCGGCCGAGATGGCCCGCATCCTGCTGGACGTGCTGGCCCGCCCCGGCCGCGGCGCCACCTCGGTGATCTTCGAGCCGGAGCTGGTCGTCCGCCGGTCCTCCTGATCTGCTGTCAGGCTCATGCGGAATCAAGTCCTCCACATATGTGCGCGAGTTATGGGGATCGTGCGGATGGATGTGCGGATCGTGTCGTAGAGTTGGCGCGTACAGTTCGATGACCGGGGGGATTGTCGTGCGCCGTGCCGCGCCTGCTGCTGCGCTCGTGCTGGGCCTGGCCTGCCTGACGTCCTGCGGCAGCCACCCCGGTCCGGCCGCCGACCGTGCCACTGCCGCCACCACCGCCGCCGCGCCCGCAGGTTCGGGCTCCGCCGACCCCGCCGCGTCCGGCGCCCCGTCCGCCCCGGCCGCCCCCTCCGGCTCCGCCGCGGCCGGCGGCACCATCACCGTCGCCTTCGCCGGCGACGTCCACTTCGAGGGCCGGACGGCGTCCCGCCTCGCCGGCGGCCCCGACACCGCACTCGGCCCGATCTCCCGCACGCTCGCCGCCGCCGACCTCGCGGTGCTCAACCTGGAGACGGCGATCACCGGCCGCGGCGCGCCCGAGCCGAAGACCTACACCTTCCGCACCAGTCCCAAGGCGCTGCAGACGCTCCGCGACGCGGGCGTGGACGTGGTCTCGCTGGCCAACAACCACGCCGTGGACTTCGGCGCCGCCGGCCTCGCCGACACGCTCGCCGCCAAGGCCTCCTCGCCGATCCCGGTCGTCGGCTTCGGCCGCAACGCCGAGGAGGCGTACGCCCCGTACGTGACGACGGTCAAGGGCGTGAAGGTCGCGGTGCTCGCCGCCAGCCAGGTCCAGGACCTCACCAACCAGAAGTGGCGGGCCGGTTCGTCCAAGCCCGGGATCGCCTCCGCCCTCGACCCGGCCGCGCTCCTGCGGGCCGTCACCGAGGCCAGGCGCCAGGCCCCGGTCGTGCTGGTCTACCTGCACTGGGGCGAGGAGGGCCACACCTGTCCGACCGGCGCCCAGACCGACCTCGCCCGCAAGCTCTCCGCGGCGGGCGCCACCGCGGTGGTCGGCACCCACGCGCACACCATGCTGGGCTCCGGCATGCTCGGCGACACCTACGTGGCGTACGGCTTCGGCAACTTCCTCTGGTACGGCACCTCGAACTACACCGACTCCGACGAGACCGGTGTCACCACGCTGACCCTGAGCGGGGACGGCCGCACCGTCGGCGAGCGGTTCACCCCCGCGCACATCGACAAGCGCGGCGTCCCGGTGCCGCAGTCCGGTGCCGCCGCGACCGCCGCCCAGCATCGCCGCGACCGGCTGCGCACCTGCACCGGCCTCGCCCCGGCGCCCGCGGCCCGCGACTGAACCCGCGGCCCCGCCCCGGCCGAGGCCGGACCCACGATCGGCCGCGCCCACGCACCGGCACGGCCGCGGACCCGCTGGGACACGGCGTGAGCAGCCCTGAACGCTCGCGCCGCCCAGCGGCCCGCACCCCTCGGGGTCGGTCTTCACGGGGCCCGGGTGCGGGTGCGGGAGGTCCCCCACCCGCTCCCGAGCCGACCTTCCGGGCGCTTCGGCATCAACTCCGGGGCCCGGCCGTGGTCAGCGGTCCGCCGTGCGGGGCCGGGGCGTAGGCCCGTTCGTGCCACCAGGAGGCGTCGACCTCGACCTCCTCCCACTCCGCGGTGCGGCGCAGGATGTGGGCGGTGATCCGTTCGGGCAGCCGGACGGCGTGCTCCCGCACGTAGTGCGCGAGGCCGGAGGGCCAGAGGTACTCGCCGTCGGTGAACTCGGCCGAGCCGTTGACCTCGCCGCAGATGCGGCATCTCGAGACGCCGAGGAACTGGCGGGCGACGTGGCCGTGTTCCAGGTAGTCGGCGACCTCGGAGCGTTCCCACATCTCCCACTCCGGGTCCACCAGGGCCGCGGGGTCGGGCAGGTCCGGGCTCTCGGGGGAGCACCAGTATCCGAACAGCGTCAGCCTCACGGCGCGCCCCTCCCTCCCGGGCGCCGGCCACGCTCCTGACGCCCGCTCACATTCGGCGATGTGATCCGAAGCCTGCGACAGGTGCCGGGTGCACGTCAACGGCTGGGCGTCAGGAGCCGCGCAGGCGCTCGATCTCCCGGCGGTCGCGCTTGGTCGGGCGGCCGGTGCCGCGGTCCCGCAGTGCCGTCGGCGCTGCGAAC
>NZ_JBEYFP010000475.1:0-4605 GCF_040634455.1 Kitasatospora sp. NPDC007106 | reverse complement strand
GGAGCGGCGGCCCTCCTCGGACCGCGCGGAGGCGGTGGCCGTGCGGCCCACCAGCAGCGCACCGGTGCGCAGCCCGTCCCGCTTCAACCGGCGCCCGGAGGGGCCGATCGTGCCGAGCAGCGCCACCCCGGCGACCGGCACACCGGTACGGGCCAGCAGCTCGGAGACCCGGTCGGCCTGCTCCGGCGTCACGTTGCCGGCCATCGCCGTCACCAGCACCGCGTCGGCGTGCTGCACGAGGTCGTAGGCGTCGTTGGCGTGCAGCAGCGGCGAGGTGTCGATCAGGACCACGTCGGCGTGCTCGCGGGCCCGCCGCAGCACCTCGCCGGCCCGCAGCACCAGCGCCGCCGGGTACGCGGTGGTGTTGCCGCCGGTGATCAGCCGCACCCCCTCGGTGCCGGTCTCGCGGATCAGGTCGTCCAGCGTCGACAGCCGTTCGCCGCTGAGGAGTTCGGCCATGCCCGGACCGTCGCCGACGCCGAAGTGCAGATGGGTCTGCGGGTGCCGGAAGTCGCAGTCGAGCACCAGCACCCCGCGGCCGGTCTCGGCCAGCGCGGCCGCCAGGTTGGCGACGGTGGTGGTGCGGCCGTCCCCGCTGCGCCCGGACATCACCAGGATCACCGGCGCGGGACCGCCACGGCCCCGGGCGGCCGGCTCGGTGCCGGGCCGGCCCGACAGCGACTCCGGACCGGTGAGCAGCAGGGTCGAGCGCAGCGAGCGGTAGGCCTCGGCCGCCGGGTCGGACGGGCGGGCCACCACCAGCGGACCCCGCAGCCGGCGCAGCCGCCGGGAGAGCTGCGGGATCTCGCCGATCACCGGCAGGTTGAACGCCTCCTCGGTGGTGTTGCGGGTCCGCAGCCGGGTGTCCATCCGGCTGAGCATCACCGCGGCGACGACGCCGAGCGCGAGGCCGAGCACGACCGCCAGGGTGAGGCGCACGCCGCGGCTGGGCGAGCTGAGCAGGCTGCCGCCGGCCTCCTTGGCGTCGATGCTGCCCCACTGCTGGATCGCGTCGGTCTGGCTGTAGTTCTGCAGGGTGCTGATGTCGGTGAGCGTCTTGGTGAGCGCGTTGAGCGCGGCCGTCAGCTGCGGCTGGAGCTTCGGCTGGTCGGCGGAGCCCGCCTTGGTGAAGGCGTGCTGCAGGTTGTTGACCTGCTCCTGCTGGGTGTCGGCCTGTGCCTGGAGGCGCTTGATCGACTCGTCGGCGCTCTTCTTCGACTCCTGGCTGTAGCCCGTGATGGTGGCGTCGGACAGCGCCGCGGCCAGGTCGGTGCATGACTGCTGGGTGGGGCCGGTGGTGGTGAAGACCAGCATCTGGGTGGAGGCCGCGGCGACGGTGCGCCGGGCGGCGAGCGCGGCCACGTCCGTGACGTGGAGCTTCTTCGCCGCGGTGGTCGTCACGTCCGAGCCCTGCGCGTAGCTCAGCACCTGATCGGCCCGGACGGACTCGCCGGCACCGGCCACCGGGGTGATCGCCACCTTGCACTGCCACTTGCCGTCGTCCACGGCGTCGCCCGCCGGCGTCAGCAGGAAGCCGATGATCAGCGCGGCGAGGGTGCAGCCGACGAGCAGCCGCCAGTAACGCCGCAGGACGGTGAAGTGGTTTGCCGGTTCCACCGGTTGGTTCCCCTCGCGATCGTGGTGCGGGTACGCGGGACACCGGCCCGGCCCGCCTCGGCGGACCCCGGTGCCGCCGGGTGCGGCAGGGTCGGGTGCGGCGGCCCCCCGGCGCCGGGCCGGGGGAGGACGCGATCAGGTGGCGGCGGCCGGTAACGCGGTGGACCGGCGCGGACCGTCCGGCAGGACGGCGCATCGTGGCAGTCGTTGTGACATCAGGCCCCCTGACGGCGTCACCCACCCGGCCGCCCCGGCCCGGATGCCTCGCGCGGATCGCCGTACCCCCCGGCAGCCCGTTTCCCCCTGCGATGCTTGCCGTCCCGGACCTGGGGCGCAAGCGCTTTGGCGATTCTCGGAGGGGCACATTTCGGCCCTCCCGCGCGCCCTGCCATGGTTGTGGCGGCTTTGTCCGCTTTCCGTGGCATGTCAACTCCGGTGCGCGGGGCGGCACTTCGGCACGGATCCGGTGTGGTCCGGTGTGGCCCCGGCGCGGCCCGGCGCGGCCTCAGCGGCCGGCCGGCACCCGGCGCAGCGACCGCTCGTAGAAGCCGACCATCTGCCCGCAGACCTGCGCCAGCGTGAACGAGGTGAGGAACCGAGCCCGGGCCGCCTTCACCCGCACCCGCGCCGCCGCCCGATCGTCCAGCGCCGACACCAGCGCCGCCGCCAGCTCGGCCGGCCGCTCCGGCGGCACCAGCAGCGCGTAGTCCTCCGAACCGACGGTCTCCCGCAGCGCCGGGACGTCCGCGCACACCAGCGGGACCCCGACCCCCATCGCCTCCATCGCCGCACTGCCCAGCCCCTCCCACCGGGAGGGCACGGCGAACGCGTCCGAGGCCGCCATCAGGTCGTACACGTCGCCGCGCGGGCCCAGGAAACGCACCTGCCCGGCCCGCCCCGCCAACGCCTCCAACCGGGCGGTCTCCGCGCCCGGGCTGCCCGCCAGCAGCAGCACCGCCTCCGGCACCTGCCGGCGCACCCCCGCGAACGCCTCCACCAGCACGTCCAGCCCCTTCTGGTACTGCTGCCGGGCGGCCGCCAGCACCACCGGGGTGTCCTGCGCCAGCCCGAGCGCGGCCCGTACCGCCGCCCGCCGCTCCGGTGTCACCGACCCGAGCAGCTCCGGGTCGCGGCCGCGCGGCACCACGTCGATCCGGTCCGGCGAGACCCGCAGCCGCCGCGCCATCGACGAGGCGACGTGCCGGGTCAGGGCGTGGAAACGCCGGGTGCCCTGCGCGGTCGCCGCGTCCACGGCCTGCGCCGCCCGCACCTTCCACGGCGACAACCCGCGCGCGTGCAGGTGCTCCGGCCCGTACGAGGAGTTGACCAGGCTCGACACCACCGGGGTGCCCGCGGCCAGCGCCGCCGCCCGGCCCAGCACGTCCGCCTCGTACAGCGTGGTGTGCACCAGGTCCGGCCGGTGCTCGCGGACCAGCCGACGCAGCGCCGCCGCCCGCCCTGCCCGACCCGACCCGTGCACCCCGAACACCCGCGCACCCGCCGCCACCAGCTCCGGCTGGAAGCCCCCCGGCGACTCCTTGAGGTACGCGACGTCCAGGCGCACGCCCGAACGCACCAGGTGCGGGGCCATCGCGGCCAGGCCCTGCTCGGCACCGCCGATCCGGTGCAGGCTGTCGATCACATAGAGCACATGCACAGCAGCGACCCCCCGGGAACACCGGCGCGGCAGGTCTCCCGTCCGTCCCGCGCCCTGACAGGCGCTCAGCATCCCAGCCCCGGCCCGCCTCCGCCAGGAAAACCGCCACGACGCCGCACCGCACGCCCCGGGCGGGAGCGGGCAGCACCTCAGGGGCGCGGGGAACTGTGCAGTCCGAGGGTGGTTACGACAACAGAAGGGGCCGGCCCCGATTCGTACGGCGGGCCACATCCGAACTGCGCAGTTCTCCCCCGGCCTTCGGCCGGGAGGTGCCCCCACGCGTCCCTGGGGTGCTGCCCCTGAGGTGCACCTCCCCGAACGCCTGCGGGCGGTGGGCTGGCTGTGCCAGGGTCGGGGGATGCCAGCCGCCGAGTCCGCGCGTCCCGCCGTCCTGCACCTGGTCACCGACCCGCGGCGGCGCGGCGCCCAGAACCTCGCCCGCGACCTGCACGCCGAACTGCTCCGCCGCGGCCACCGCTCCGAGCTGCACTCGCTCCAACCGCACGCCGACGCCCCGGACGCCCCCGGTGCCCCCGCCGGCGGGGACGCCGAGCCGCTCGGTCCGGGCCGCTACCACCCGGCCACCCTGCGGGCGCTGCGCGCCGCCGCCCGCCGCGCCGACGTGGTCGTCGCCCACGGCTCCTCCACCCTGCCGGCCTGCGCCGCGGCGCTGTTCGGCAGCCGCACCCCGTTCGTCTACGTCAACATCGGAGACCCGCGGCACTGGGCGGCCTCCCCGGTCCGCCGGCTCCGCACCGGCCTGCTGCTGCGCCGTGCCGCCGCCGTGGCCGCGATCTCCGACGGGGCCCGCGAGGTCCTGCTCGACCACTACCGGCTGCCCGCCCGCAGCGTCCGCACCATTCCCAACGGCCGTGCCGCCGACCGCTACCCGCCCGCGGCGGACGAGGCCGACCGGCAGACCGCCCGCGCCGCCCTCGGCCTGCCCGCCGAGGGCCCGCTGCTCGCCTGGGTCGGCGCGCTCGCCCGCGAGAAGCGCCCCGACCTCGCGCTGGACGCCCTCGCCCTGCTGCCCGGCGTCCACCTCGCGGTGGCGGGCGACGGCCCGCTGCGCGCCGAGGCGGCCGCCCGCGACACCACCGGCCGGGCGCACTTCCTGGGCGCGCTCACCGATCCCGCCCCGCTCTACCGGGCCGCCGACGCCCTGGTGCTCACGAGTGACAGCGAGGGCGTGCCCGGGGTGCTGGTGGAGGCCGCGCTCGCGGGTCTGCCCGCCGTCGCCACCGACGTCGGCTGGGTCCGTGACGTCGTCCGGGACGGCGTCACCGGCAGGCTCGTCCCGCCGGGTGACGCGGCCGCCCTGGCCGGCGCCG
>NZ_JBEYFP010000474.1:0-4619 GCF_040634455.1 Kitasatospora sp. NPDC007106 | reverse complement strand
CGAACTGCGGGACGCGCTGAGACGCTGGCAGGTGCCGGACCTCATCGACACCGCCGAACTGCTCTCCTCCGAGCTGGTCACCAACGCGATCGCAGGCCGGCGGCGACGAGGAGGCCTGGGACGCGGGCGCCCTCGCCGCCCTCGACCGGCCGATCCTGCAGGCCCTGTGCCTGACCTGGTCGCGCTCACAGTGGGAGGAGAGCGACGACGGCCTCTCCCCGCTGGACACCGCCACCCAGGTCGCCGTCCCGGAGTTCGACGGCCGCCTGATCACCGTGCCGTTCTCCTTCAAGGAGCTGGACGAGGACGGCCTGACCGTCTACCGCGCCGACGCCGAGCGCTCCGCCCGGGTCGCCGGCATCGCCGTCCGGCACGCCCGGCTGCGCCACACCCTGGCGGCCGAGCGCCGTCTCGCCCTGGTGCTCTCCGCGTACCCGACCAAGCACGCCCGGGTCGGCAACGCGGTCGGCCTGGACACCCCGGCCAGTGCGGTGCGCCTGCTGCACCGCCTCCGGGAGGAGGGCATGGACCTGGGCACCGACCTGCCGGGCCTGGACACGACCTCCGCCTCCCACGAGGGCGACGAGCTGATCCACGCGCTGATCGCGGCCGGCGGCTACGACCAGGACTGGCTGACCGAGGACCAGCTCGCCCGCAACCCCGTCCGCATCCCGGCCGCCGACTACCGCCGCTGGTACGCGACGCTGCCGCAGGGCCTGCGCGAGCAGGTCGAGGAGCACTGGGGCCCGGCCCCCGGCGAGCTGTACGTGGACCGCTCGCAGAACCCGGACGGCGACATCGTGCTCGCCGCGATCCGCTCCGGGAACCTGCTCGTCCTCATCCAGCCGCCGCGCGGCTTCGGCGAGAACCCGGTCGCGATCTACCACGACCCGGACCTGCCGCCCAGCCACCACTACCTGGCCGCCTACCGCTGGATCGCCGCCGCGCAGGAGGACGGCGGCTTCGGCGCGCACGCCGTGATCCACCTCGGCAAGCACGGCAACCTGGAGTGGCTGCCCGGCAAGACGGCCGCGCTGTCCGCCGAGTGCGGCCCGGACGCCGTCCTCGGCGACCTGCCGCTGATCTACCCCTTCCTGGTCAACGACCCGGGCGAGGGCACCCAGGCCAAGCGCCGCGCCCACGCCACCCTGGTCGACCACCTCGTCCCGCCGATGGCCCGCGCCGACTCGTACGGCGACATCGCGCGCCTGGAGCAGCTGCTCGACGAGTACTCCACGATCGCCGCGATGGACCCGGCGAAGCTGCCGGCGATCCGCGCCCAGATCTGGACGCTGATCCAGGCCGCCCGGCTCGACCACGACCTCGGCCTGGACGAGCGGCCCGAGGACGACGGCTTCGACGACTTCCTGCTGCACGTCGACGGCTGGCTGTGCGAGGTCAAGGACGCCCAGATCCGCGACGGCCTGCACGTCCTCGGCCAGGCCCCGGCCGGCACCGACCGGGTCAACATCGTGCTCGCCATCCTGCGCGCCCGGCAGATCTGGGGCGGCGTCAGCGCGCTGCCCGGTCTGCGCGAGGCGCTCGGCCTGGACGAGGCCGCGCTCACCCTCGGCGCCACCGACGCCGCCGAGGCGCAGGCCCGCGCCCTGGTCGAGGCGATGGAGGCCGAGGACTGGGCGCCCGAGGCGGTCGAGAAGGTCGCCGCCGGGCACCCGGACGCCGTCCGCGAGGTGCTCGACTTCGCCGCCACCCAGGTGGTGCCGCGGCTGACCGCGACCACCGACGAGCTGGACGCCGTGCTGCACGCGCTGAACGGCGGCTTCGTCCCGGCCGGCCCGTCCGGCTCGCCGCTGCGCGGTCTGGTCAACGTGCTGCCGACCGGCCGCAACTTCTACTCCGTCGACCCCAAGGCGATCCCGAGCCGGCTCGCCTGGGAGACCGGCCAGGCGCTCGCCGCCTCGCTGGTCGAGCGGTACCGCGCCGACAACGACGGCGCCTGCCCGCCCTCGGTCGGCCTCTCGCTGTGGGGCACCAGCGCGATGCGCACCGCCGGCGACGACATCGCCGAGGCGTTCGCGCTGCTCGGCGTCCGCCCGGTCTGGGACGACGCCTCGCGCCGGGTCACCGGTCTGGAGGCGATCGGGCTGGAGGAGCTCGGCCGCCCCCGGATCGACGTCACGCTGCGGATCTCCGGCTTCTTCCGGGACGCCTTCCCGCATGTGGTCGCCCTGCTCGACGACGCGGTGCGGCTCGCCGCCCGGCAGGAGGAGGCGGACGCCGACAACTTCGTCCGCGCCCACGTGCAGGCCGACCTCGCCGAGCACGGCGACGAACGGCGGGCCACCGTCCGGGTGTTCGGCTCCCGCCCGGGCACCTACGGCGCCGGTCTGCTGCAGCTGATCGACAGCCGGGACTGGCGCACCGACGCCGACCTCGCCGAGGTGTACACGGTGTGGGGCGGCTACGCCTACGGCCGCGACCTCAACGGCCGCCCGGCCCGGGAGGAGATGGAGAGCGCCTACCGGCGGATCACCGTCGCCGCCAAGAACACCGACACCCGCGAGCACGACATCGCCGACTCGGACGACTACTTCCAGTACCACGGCGGCATGGTCGCCACCGTCCGGGCCCTCACCGGCAAGAACCCGGCCGCGTACATCGGCGACTCGACCCGGCCGGAGACCGTCCGCACCCGGACGCTCACCGAGGAGGCGGCCCGGGTCTTCCGCGCCCGGGTGGTCAACCCGCGGTGGATGGAGGCGATGCGGCGGCACGGCTACAAGGGCGCCTTCGAGATGGCCGCCACCGTCGACTACCTGTTCGGCTACGACGCCACCACCGGGGTGGTCGCCGACTGGATGTACGAGAAGCTGACCGAGGAGTACGTCCTCGACCCGGTCAACCGGGAGTTCCTCTCCGAGGCCAACCCGTGGGCGCTGCACGGCATCAGCGAGCGGCTGCTGGAGGCCGCCGACCGCGGCCTGTGGGCGGAGCCCGACGAGCGCCTGCTCGACGAACTCCGCGCGGCCTACCTGGAGACCGAGGGCGACCTGGAGGCCGAGAGCTGAGGCGGCCGCACCGCGGCGCGCGGGGGCACCTCCCCGTGCGCCGCCATTCGGGTGGCGCCGATTGCGTTCGATCTGCGCCTCGGGTGCATACGATCTCCGCATGACGTTGCGCACGGCGTTGTCGCAGCCCGCCCGGTGGTACTCCCTCGCGGCCGGCGGGCTGCCGGTGCTGGCGTTCCCCGGCGCCGGCCAGGCCTGGCTGGCGTGGGTGGCGCTGGTGCCCGGGATGCTGCTGATGCGGGCGGCCCCGGGCGGGCGCGAGGCCGCGGTGCGGGGCTGGTGGTTCGGGGCCGGGTTCATCCTGGTCGCGATGTACTGGCTGGTGCCGTCGATCGGGCCGGCGCTGCTGCCGCTGGCGGTGGTGTTCGGGGCGCTGCAGGCGGCGTTCGGCTTCGCGGTGCACCGGCTGCTGCACGGCCGGGTCGGGCCGCGGCGGGCGGCGGCCGCGCTGGTGGTGGTGCCGTCGGTCTGGGTGGCATGCGAGTTCGCCCGGTCGTGGCACGCGCTGGGCGGTCCGTGGGCGCTGCTCGGGGCGAGCCAGTGGGAGCATCCTGCGGTGCTGGTGCTGGCGTCGGTGGGCGGGGTGTGGCTGGTCAGCGCCGTGGTGGTGGCCTGCAACACCGCGGTGGTGGTGCTGGTGGCGGGTCCGCTGCGGGTGCTGCCGGCGGCCGTGGTCGCGGGGTGCCTGGCGGCTGGGCCGGTGCTGTTCGCGCTGCTGCCGCCGCCCCCGCAGGGCGGCAGCGCGACGGTGGCGCTGGTGCAGCCCGGGCAGACGTCCGACGACGCCTCGCGGCTGGCGGCGAGCACCCGGATCACCCGCGGTCTGGTGGGCCGGCCGGTGGACCTGGTGGTGTGGGGCGAGTCCAGCACCACGGCCGACCTGGACCGGGACGCCGCCGTGCTGGCCGGTCTGCGGTCGCTGTCGGCGGCGACCGGTGCGCAGCTGCTGGTCGGCGAGGACGCGCGCAAGGCGGACGGGCGGATCTCCAAGGACGCGGTGCTGGTGACCCCGGACGGAGTGGCGGCCCGCTACCGCAAGATCCGGCTGGTGCCGTTCGGCGAGTACATCCCGTTCCGCTCGGCGCTGGGCTGGATCGCGGGGGTGAGCAGGGCCGCGGGCGAGAACCGGGCGCCGGGTGCGGCGTTCCGGCTGCTGCCGGCGACCGACCGGGCCGGTGCGCCGCTGCCGGTCGGTGCGCTGATCTGCTTCGAGTCGGCCTTCCCGGACATGTCGCGATCGGCGGCCCGGGACGGCGCGCCGCTGATCGTCTACCAGTCGGCCACGTCGACCTTCCAGCGGACGTGGGCGCCGGAGCAGCACGCCTCGCTGGGTGCGATCCGGGCGGCGGAGACCGGGCGGCCGGTGGTGCAGGCCGCGCTGACGGGCGAGTCGGTGGCGTACGACCGGCAGGGCCGGCGGCTGGCCCGGCTCGGCACGGACGGGTCGGGGGCGCTGGTGGTGCAGGTGCCGCTGGCGGAGCCCTCCGCGCTGACCTGGTACGACCGGCTGGGTGACTGGGTGCCGCTGGGGGCGGTGGCGGTGACCGCGGTGTCCGGTGCCGTGGTGGCGGTGCGCCGCGGCCGCCGGTC
>NZ_JBEYFP010000473.1:0-4621 GCF_040634455.1 Kitasatospora sp. NPDC007106 | reverse complement strand
GTGCACCGGCACGTCCGCGGCACCGACCCCGCCACCGGCCGGGCGTACCGGGCGGACGACCCGGCGCTGCTGGTCTGGGTGCACGCCTGCGAGGTGGGCTCCTTCCTCGACGTCGTCCGCCGCGCCGGACTCCCGCTGACCGCCGCCGAGGCGGACGCCTACCTCCGCGAGCAGAGCGCGGTCGCCCGGCTGGTCGGGGTGCCCGCCGGGACGGACGTGCCGGACTCCGCCACGGCGCTGCGCCGCTACTTCGCCGAGGTCCGGCCCGAGCTGTGCGTGACCCCGGCCGCCCGGGAGGCCGTCCGGTTCGCCTTCCTGCCGCCGCTGCACGGCAGTGCCCTGCTCGCCGTCCCGGCCTGGTCCGGGCTGGTCGGCCTGGCCTTCGCGATGCTGCCGGCCTGGGCGCGCCGGATGTACGGCCTGCCCGGCTGGTGGATCACCGACCGGACGGCCGGCCTGGAGGCGCGGGCGCTGCGGGCGGCCGCGTTCCGCCTGCCGCGCAGCTGGTGGGAGGGCCCGTACCTGGTGGCGGCCCGGGAGCGGCTCGGTCTGCCGGCGGAGGCTCTCGGCGCGAACCGGGCAGGCGTCTGACGGCCCGTCGGGCCGTGGCCGCACCGTGCGGAATGTGGAGTTCTCCTGAATGTCATGTGCCGGTCCTACTATATGACTCCATGTCATGTGCATCGACGTACCGCCGGCACGGCGCACGGGTGGGGAGCTGAGGATGGGACACTTCGGGCCACCGGCCGCCACGACCGACCTGCCCGGCCTGGACGACACCGATGTACGGGTCTTCCAGTGGGCCGCCCGGCACGGCGGCCTCGACCCGGCGGCCGCCGCCGACGAACTCGACCTCGACCCCGCCGAGGTCGAGGCCGCCGCCGCCGTCCTCACCCGGCTCCACCTGCTCCGCCCACTGCCCGGCCCCGACGGCGCCCGACCGCAGCTGATCGCCGTCCCGCCCGACCTCGCCGTGGCCAGCCTGGTCGCCCCCGCCGAGGCCGAACTGCGCCGACAACTCGCCGACGCCGAACGCGTCCGCGCCGAACTCGCCGCCCTCGGCCCGCTCTACGCCCGCAACGCCGGCCGGCCCACCGCCGGCGGCGCCCTCGACGAAGTGCTCGAACTCGCCGCCGTCATCGACATCATCGGCCGGCTCACCGAACAGTGCCGCACCGAGGTGCTCACCTGCCAGCCCGGCGGCCCGCGCGCCCCCCACCTGCTGGAACAGGCCTTCGCCCGCGACCTCGCGATGATCCGCCGCGGCGTCCGGATGCGCACCCTCTACCAACACACCTCCCGACGCCACGCCCCCACCCAGGAGTACGTCCGGCGGATCACCGGCGCCGGAGCCGAAGTACGCACCCTCACCGCCCTGTTCGGCCGGATGATCGCCTTCGACCGGGAGGTCGTGATCATCCCGCACCACGAGGCCTACGACGGTGCGGTGATCGTCCGCGACCCCTCCACCGTCGCCTACCTCTGCGCGGTCTTCGACCACTCCTGGACCCTCGCCGACCCCTACGCACCCTCCTGCGCCGGCGACTCCTCGCTCGGCGAGATCAAGGAGGCGATCGTCCGGCTGCTCGCCGAAGGCATGAAGGACGAGATGATCGCCCGCCGCCTCGGCATGTCGCTGCGCACCTGCCGCAAACACATCGCCGAGATCATGGACGCGCTCGGCGCCGCCAGCCGCTTCCAGGCGGGCTACCTCACCCGCGCCCCGCGACCCGAGTGAGACCGCCCCTGAATCGCCCACCCGACCTAAGGCCGGTCTGGGCCGAGGAGGAGGGGCAGGGCGGCCAGTCGGCGGTGTTGGGGGCCGCCGCCCCACTGCAGTTGGTCGGGCGGCACTGCGGCCCGTAGTTCGGGCCGGTGGCTCAGCAGGGCCGCGAGCGCCGCGATGAGTTGGAGCCGGGCCAGTGGTGCGCCCGGGCAGTAGTGCGGGCCGAGGCCGAAGCCGAGCTGGCGGGCCGCGGTCGGCCGGTCCAGCCGGAGGACGTCGGGGTCGGGGTGACGGCGCGGGTCGCGGTTGGCGGCGGCGACCGACAGCAGCACGCCGCTGCCGGCCGGCACCACCGTGCCGCCGATCGGCACGTCCGCCAGCGCGGTGCGGGTGGTGGCGAACGGGCCGGGGGTGTCCCAGCGCAGCAGCTCGTCGACGGCGGCGGGCAGCAGCGCCGGGTCGGCGGCCAGCCGGGCCAGCTCCGCCGGGTGGGCGAGCAGCGCCAGTACGGCCATCGCGAGCATCTGCACCGTGCTGTCGAAGCCCGCCAGCAGCAGCATCGCGAGCAGGTCGGCGAGTTCGTCCTCGGTGACGTCCGTCCGGAGCGACCAGGCGGCGACGATCCGGGAGAAGGCGTCCTCGCCGCCGGGCCGGGCGAGCCGCCCGGCCGTGCCCGTCCGGACGAAGGCGTCCAGCCGGCGCTGGGCGGCCGGCACGTCGCGGTGCGCGATCAGGTCGTCGACCACGGCCCGCAGCGGCCCCCGGTCGGCCTGCGCCACGCCGAACACCTCGCACAGCACCCGGAAGGCGAACGGCGCCGCGAAGTGCGCCAGGAGGTCGACCGGCCGGTCCGCGGCCAGCGCGGCGAGCTGTTCCCGGGCCGCCCGTTCCACCAGGGGGCGGTATGCCGCGATCCGGGCCGCCGAGAGCGCCGGGGCGGCGAGCCGGCGGATCCGGGTGTGGTCCGGCGGGTCGTAGTCGACCAGGGTCATGTCCAGGGCCCGGCGCGGCCGGCCCGTCACGGGCGGCGGGGTCCGGGCCAGCGAGAGCCGCGGATCGGTGAACGCCGCCCGGACGTCCTCCTCCCGGGTCACCACCCAGACGGCGCGGCCCGCCGGGGTGGTGACCCGGGCCACCGGGCAGGACTCGCGGAGCCCGGCCAGCACCGGGTGCGGGTCCGCGGTGAAGCGGCCGCCGAGCGGCGAGTGCGCGGTCATCGCCTTCCCCTTCCGTCCCGGCCCGCTCAGTGCGCGGCGAGCAGGTCGCGGACGGCCTCCAGGGCGCGCAGCCCGGCGGCCCGGCCGGCGTCGTCCAGGTCCCGCAGGACCCGGGCGGCCGCGGCCTGCCCGGCGTCGGCGGCCCGGCGCTCCAGCACCGCCGCGAGTGCGGTGGCGGCCTGCCGGGCGAACAGCGCCAGCAGGTCGAGTTCGCCGAGGCTGGCGCGGGCCTGCGGCGCCGGGTCGAGCACCTCCAGCACGCCGAGCACCCCGTCCGGGCCGAGCAGCGGCGCCGCCATCAGCGCGTTCGGCACGTACGCGGTCTTCTCGGCGAGGTCGCGGGCGAACCCGGCGCTCTGCGACAGGTCGTCGACCACCATCGGCTCGCCGGACCCGGCGACCCAGCCGGCGATGCCCCGTCCCGCCGGGAAGCGCATGCCCACCAGGAAGTCCTCGCCCTCCCCGGAGACCGCCTGGAAGACCAGTTCGTCGGCCTCCCGGTCGAGCAGGAAGATCGAGCTGGCGGCGGCGCCGAAGATGGCGCGGGCGGTGTCGACCACCGACTGCAGCAGGTCCCGGGCGACCGGGTCGGTCTCGGCGGCGCGGCAGGTTCCGTTCATCGGGCACCCCTGGTGGTGTTCTCGAGGCCGTTGCCGGCGCGGACGTTGGACGCTGCCTGGTACAGCGCGCTCTTGAGCTGGAAGACCGTCAGCTGCGGGTGCTTGGCGAGCACCCGGGCGGCCAGGCCGGCGAGGTACGGCGTGGCGAAGCTGTTGCCGGTGGTGCGGATCGTCGCGCCGCCCAGCCAGGGCACCGTGACGTTCTGCCCCGGCGCGAAGAACTCGACCGGCGGGGCCGGGTTGTAGAGGAGGAGCTCCGGGTCGTCCTCCTGGTGGCTGCCCACCGAGATCACCGAGGAGAACCGCCACGGGAAGCTCTCCACCGGGGTGTTGTGCGCCGAGGCGATGATCGCGGTGCGGTGGAAGTACGCCTCGTCGGCGAGCGCCCGCAACTCCTCGGTGAACCGCGTCCGGGTGGTCGACAGGCTCAGGTTGACCACGTCGAAGCGCTGCTCGACCGCCCAGCGCAGCCCGGCGAGCAGCACGTCCCCGCTGCCGGAGAACCGCTCGCCGAGCACCCGGACGCTGTACAGCTCGCAGTCCGGCGCGGTGCGGCGGACGATTCCGGCGCAGGCCGTGCCGTGCCCGCAGACGTCCCCGGTGTCGGTCGGCTCGACCCGGATCCCGTCCTCGTCCTTGAGCACCACGAACGAGCCGTCCACCGGCCCGACCATCGGGTGGTCGCGCTCGACGCCGCTGTCCACCACGCACACCCGCACCCCGCGGCCGGTCGACCCGCCCCACGCCCACTCGGGTGTCACCTCGGGGCCGTCGGCGGCGACCGGGATGTCCGCCGGACTGCGGCCGCGCAGGCTCCAGGTGAGCGCGGTGGGACTGGTCATCGCTGTTCCTCCTGTGTCGTTCCGGCCGCCGTGGTGCCGGCCGCCTCCGTTCGGGCCGCCGCGGTCCCTCCCGCCAGGGCGGCCACGGCGGCGGCCCTGCGCCGGCCCGCGGCGTGTCCCTTGGGCGCGGGCGCCGGCCCCGCCCCGGCGGCGGGGCCGGCGGCCCCGGCCGGGGGCTGGCCTAAGGCCACCGCTCAAAACCACATACCACAACAC
>NZ_JBEYFP010000472.1:0-4626 GCF_040634455.1 Kitasatospora sp. NPDC007106 | reverse complement strand
CCGTCGGCCTCGCCTTCGCGCTCGTCGGCACCCTCGGCTTCCTGTCCGGCGCCGACTGGCTGGGCCTCGCCGCCACCGGGCTGGCCCTCGCCGCGGCCTTCCTCAACGCCGCCTTCGGGTACTGCCTCGGCTGCGAGGCGTACCTGCTGCTGCGGCGCGGCACCGACCGCGTCGGCGCACGGGCCTGACCCGTCCCGGCCGCCGCCCTGCCGCCGTCCTGCCGCCGGTCACGGCCGTAGGACGGCCGCAGGCCGGGGCGGCCGGCCGGAGTGACCCGCCGGAGTGACCGCCACCGGTCACCGGGTGAGACACAGCTCTCACGTGACGTAAGCCTCGCCGCCGATTCCCGCCCCGCGGACGCCGCCGCGTGACATCGGGCACGTCTTCGGGGGATCATCGGGCTGAAACACCCGTGGCCGCCGCGGCGTGCCGCGCCCTCGCCGGTCGGCCCCGACGGCCCGGGTACCTCCGGACCGGGCATCAGGCCCGACGAGAAGTAGGGCTGACCGTGGCTGAGTTCGTGTACCCGCCGGTGATCCGCGCCGCCTTGACCGCGTTCAAGGCGCTCGACCTGCGCGTCTCCGTCGTCGGAGCCGAGCACGTCCCCGCGACGGGCGGCGCCGTCCTGGTGAGCAATCACATCAGCTACCTCGACTTCATCTTCGCCGGCCTCGGCCCCTGGCGCGGCGGCAAGCGGCTCACCCGCTTCATGGCCAAGGACGACGTCTTCAAGCACCGCATCTCCGGCCCGCTGATGCGCGGCATGCGGCACATCCCGGTGGACCGCACCGACGGCCAGCCCGCCTACGACGCCGCCGTCAAGGCGCTGCGCGAGGGCGAGATCGTCGGCGTCTTCCCCGAGGCCACGATCAGCCGCTCCTTCATGCTCAAGAAGTTCAAGACCGGCGCCGCCCGGATGGCCGCCGACTCCGGCGCACCGCTGCTGCCCGTGATCCTCTGGGGCACCCAGCAGCTGTGGACCAAGGGCCGCCCCAAGACCCTCACCAAGCGGCACGTCCCGATCACCGTCATGATCGGCGAGCCGATCGAGCTCACCCCGCAGGACAAGCCGGTCATGGTCACCCGCCGCCTGCGCGCGGCCATGAGCGAGATGTTGGACCGCGCCCAGCGCGAGTACCCCGCCAAGCCGTCCGGCGAGGACGACACCTGGTGGGTCCCGGCCCACCTCGGCGGCACCGCGCCCACCCTGGAGGAGGCCGAGGCCGCCGAGGCCGCAGAGGCCGCCGCCAAGGCGGAGCGTGCGGGCGAGTCCGGCTGACCCTCCCGCCCGGCGTACGGACCGCTCGGCGTACGGACCTCTCGTCCCGTACGCCGGGCGGCCGGTCGCATGCGCACCATGCGCGTGTCACCGACGGCACGGCATCCCCGATCTGACACAGTGGCAGCTCTCGCGGGGGGCTCGACCGCTTCGGGGGGCCGACCCGGTGACGGAGACCAACCACGTGCTGTACCGCACCCGACCGACCGTCCGGCTCGCCGCCGGAGCCCTGACCGCCCTCGCCCTGCTCCCGGGCTGTGCGGCGGATCCACCGCCCCGGCCCGAGGGCGCCCCCTCTCCCCTGTACGGCGGCGGCGACACCAACGGCCTCATCGCCAGCCGCATGTACCTCGACGGCGAGAAGCAGACCAGTGCGGTCTTCACCGTGGCCCCCGACGGCAGCGGGCTGCACCAGATCACCCGGCCCGACCCGAACACCCTGGACGACCACCCCGACTGGTCGCCCGACGGTACGGCCGTCGCCTTCGACCGGACCGTCGGCAGCGGCACCGCCCGGATCTGGACCGTCCCTCCCGACGGCTCCGCCGCCCGGCAGCTGCCGGCCGTCTGCCAGGAGGGCGACCCGTCCTGCCAGGTGGAGGAGGAGAGCGCCCCCGCGTACTCGCCCGACGGCAGCCGCATCGCCTTCGGCCGCGGCTGGGGCGCCGTCGACACCTCCGCGGACCAGATCCAGTACAGCGACATCTACGTGATGGACGCGACCGGCGCGAACCCCCGCCGGCTCACCACCCTCACCCAGGACCAGCCCTACGCCGGGGACGTCGACGACCCGGCGTGGTCCCCCGACGGCAGCCGGCTGGTGTTCTCCTTCCGGACCGGCGACTCGGGCCGGCCCGCCGACTCCCGCGCCCTGTTCATCGTGAACAGCGACGGCAGCGGGCTCCGCCAACTCACCCCCTGGGACCTGCGGGCCGGCGACCGTGCCAACTGGTCGCCCGACGGCAGCCGGATCGTCTTCACCACGTACCCGCCCGGCCCCGACGCCACCCCGGGAGGCGGCATCTACACGATCAACCCCGACGGCAGCGCCACCACCACCCTGCTGTCCGGCTCCCCCGACGTCTTCTACGGCGTCCCCTCCTACGCGCCGGACGGCACCGCCATCGCCTTCGCCAAGGCGACCCTCCCGGGCCAGGCCGACATCTTCACCATGCATCCGGACGGCACCGCCGTCACCCCCGTGACCCGGACCGCCGACACCTGGGAGAGCCGCCCCAACTGGGGCACCGCAGCGCCCTGACCAGCAGCCCCGGACGCCACGCCCCTGCCGGCCACTCGGTAGGGTCGTGGCGCATGACGTCACCTCAGCTCTCCACCGCCACCGAGCGGGACGCCCTCTGCGGGTTCCTCGACAAGCAGCGGGCCGCCCTGCTCCGCACCCTGGACGGAGTCTCCGAGGAGGACGCCCGGAAGGCGCCCACCGCGAGCTCCCTCAGCCTGCTCGGCCTGCTGAAGCACAACGCCCTCTGGGAGCGCCGCTGGTTCCAGGTGATCCTGGCCGGCCGGCACTTCCCCGACGAGTGGCCGCACGTCGAGGACGGTGCGGAGGACGACTTCGTCCTCGGCGAGCACGACGCCCTCCCGCACTGGCTCGCGTACTACCAGGAGCAGGTGGCCACCGCCCGCGGGATCGTCGCCGCCACCGACCTCGACGCACCCTGTGCCTGGCCGAAGCTCGCCCACCGCAACCTCCGGTGGGTCCTCCTCCACATGATCGAGGAGGTCGCCCGCCACGCGGGCCACGCCGACATCATCCGCGAGACCCTCGACGGCACCCGCAGCAGCTGAGGCCCGCCTGGACGAGGGCTTCTGACGTCGTCTCCGGCATGGCCGCGCCGGCCGCGGGGAAGCCCCCACCATGAGCCGCCCCCGCGGATCATGCACGGATCCCACTCCCCCGAGGACCTGGATGGCCGTCGACCTCGTCTACGAATCGCACTCCACCACCACCGACAACGAAGCCGGCATCGCCACCGGACGGCTCCCGGGCCGGCTGTCCGACCTGGGCCGGCGTCAGGCCGTCGAACTGGGCGAACGCCGACGCGGCGACGGATTCGCCGCGGTGTTCACCTCGGACCTGCACCGGGCCGTGGAGACAGCAGCCCTCGCCTTCCCCGACAGCCGACCGCCGGTCCAGCAGGACCGGCGGCTCCGCGAGTGCGACTACGGCGAGCTGAACGGCGGTCCCGCCGCACACGTCGCCGCACGCCGGACCGCCTGCCTCGACGCGCCCTTCCCCGGCGGGCAGAGCTACCGCCAGGTCGTACGGGCCACCGCCGACTTCCTCCAGGAGGTGGCCGCCACGTACGACGGCCGCCGGATCCTGCTGATCGCCCACTCCGCCAACCGGTGGGCCCTGGACTTCCTGCTCACCGGAGTCCCCCTGGAGGAGATCCTCCGGGATCCCCCGGCCTGGCGCCCGGGCTGGCACTACACCGTGCCCGCGGGCTGGGCCCCACCGCCGTGACCGGCCCTCAGTCCTCACCCCTCATCGAACGGCTCGTCACTCCAGCGGAACCACGCCTGGTCGCCGTCGATGTGCAGCAGGAACTCCGCGACCGGCCCCTCCGGGGAGGAGAGCGTCAGCGCCTCGGCGATCCGGTCGTACGCCTCGTCGAAACGCTCCTCGTACTCCTCGGCCTCCAGCAGGGCGAGCGTCTCGGCGAACCACGGCGCCACCGCGGGGTAGCCCGGCCCGGGACGGAACGTCCCCGCCAGCCAAGGGAAGTCGGCCTCGCCGATCTCGATCTCGCCGACGAGCTCCGCCCCTCGCCTCAACCGCCAGACCTCGCCGTGCATCTCAGTGCTCCTCCCCTGGCGTGGTCCGTATCCTGCCACGGCTGCGGACCAGGCCCCGGTGGACCGCCCAGCAGCCTCCCGCACCGACGGCGTACCAGAACAGATCCGGCACGTTGAACGTCGACCCCAGGACGAGCCGCGCCACCGTGCTCTCCGCCGACCACCGCGCCGGCAGGCCCGTCATCTGGAAGAACTCCACACACCAACTCAGCAGCAGTGCCACCCCGGCGGCCCTGCCCGGCCTGATCCGCGGCGCCACCATCACCACCAGGACGTACACGAGCACGGTGTACAGCGCATCACCGCCGTACTTCGCCACCGCCCCGCTGCCCACGGCCCGTAGTCCCAGCCCCGCGACCACGGTCAGCACGCCGGCCAGAGCCGCACCCCAACGCATTCCACGCACCCTGCGCTCCCCCTCGGAAATGCGAGAAGCCCCGCCCGGTGTCCCCGGGCGGGGCTTCTCAGAAGAAGAGATCGGAAGAGCGCGGGTGGGGCAAGAGGGGTGGGGGGTTGGGGTAGTAATC
>NZ_JBEYFP010000471.1:0-4632 GCF_040634455.1 Kitasatospora sp. NPDC007106 | reverse complement strand
AGTGAACCGTGGAGTTCGTCAACCTCCGTCCGGATCCGGGACGACCGGAACGCCCTTGACACCCGCCGTTCGGGCACGCGTACGATCGACCCGAGCGAGGTGCCCAGGAGCCGGCCGAAGTCCCGTCGGCTCCCGCCGTGTTGAGGGACGCGGCGCGCGTGACGGACAAGCAGACCCCTGCCCGCGTCCGCCCCTGGAGCCCCCATGGCCACGTCGCACGACGTCCTGCCCGCCGCCCTCGCCCCACCACCCGCCGACACCGACCTGCCGGTCGTCGCCCGCCGCCGCCCCGGCCGGACGGCCGCCGCCGTGCTCGCCCTGCTCGCCGCCGGACTGCTGCTGAACTCGGCCGCGCACAACCGCGCCTTCCAGTGGGACGTGGTCGGCCAGTACCTCACCTCGACCGCGATCCTGCACGGACTGGTGCTCACCCTCTGGCTGACGGCTGCCGTCACGGCGCTCGGCTTCGCCCTCGGCACCCTGCTCGCGGCCGCCCGGCTGTCCGGCAACCCGGTGCTCGCCGCACTGAGCCGCGGCTACGTCTGGGTCTTCCGTGCCACGCCCGTCCTCGTCCAACTGCTCTTCTGGTTCAACATCGGCGCGCTCTACCCGACGCTCTCGCTCGGCGTCCCGTACGGGCCGGAGCTGCTCAGCGTGAAGACGGTGAACCTGCTCGGCCCGACCGCCACCGCGGTCGTCGGACTCACCCTGCACGAGGCCGCGTTCGCCGCCGAGGTCGTCCGGGCCGGCATCCTCTCCGTCGACCAGGGCCAGCTGGAGGCCGCCCAGTCGCTCGGACTGCGCCCCGCCCGCGTCCTGCGCCGGATCGTCCTGCCGCAGGCGATGCGCTCGATCGTGCCGACCGCCGGCAACATGCTGATCGGCACCCTCAAGGGCACCAGCATCGTCAGCGTGCTCGCCGTGCACGACCTGCTGTTCTCCGCGCAGCTCATCTACAACCAGACCTACCAGGTGATCCCGCTGCTGGTGGTGGCCACCCTCTGGTACATCGCGGTGACCAGCGTGCTCTCCGCCGGCCAGTACTACGTCGAGCGGTACTACGCCCGCGGCGCCGGCCGCGCCGCGCCCCCGCCGACCCCGCTCGCCCGGCTGCGGACGGCACTCGGCACCGTACGGCGGGAGCCGGCCCGGTGAGCGCGCTGGTGATCGTCGGCGCCGGACCCCGCGGCACCGGACTGCTGGAGCGGATCGCCGCCAATGCACCCGAACTCCTGTCCGCGGAACGGCCGTTGCACATCCACCTGGTGGACCCGCACCCGCCCGGCGGCGGCCGGATCTGGCGGCACGAGCAGTCCCCGTTGCTGCGGATGAACTCGATGGCCGAGGACGTCACCATGTTCACCGACGAACGGTCCACCGTCACCGGACCCGTTCGGCCCGGACCGTCCCTCGCCGAGTGGGCCGCCCGCC
The DNA here is from genome assembly GCF_040634455.1 of Kitasatospora sp. NPDC007106. Lineage (NCBI taxonomy): Bacteria > Bacillati > Actinomycetota > Actinomycetes > Kitasatosporales > Streptomycetaceae > Kitasatospora > Kitasatospora sp. NPDC007106. The sequence goes on along the minus strand of NZ_JBEYFP010000471.1, from coordinate 3,201 downwards.
CCGAGGCCCACCCGCCGTACCGGCCGCCGGCCGACCCGGCCCTCGCCGAGGAACTGCGTACCCTCGCCCCGGCCGACTTCCCGACCCGCCGCGCCCAGAGCGCCTACCTGGACTGGGTGTTCCGGCGCGCCGTGGCCGAGCTGCCCCCGCACGTCACCGTCACCGTGCACCGGGACACCGCGCACGCCGTCACCGGCCCCGCCGACGGCCCGCAGTCCGTCCGGCTCACCGACCGGGTGCTCACCGCCGACCGGGTCGTCCTCGCCCTCGGCCACCTGGACTCGGCACCCGAGCCGCAGCACCGCGCGAACGCCGCCTTCGCCGCCCGGCACGGCCGCTTCCACCTGCCGCCCGCCTACTCCGCCGACGCGGACCTCTCCGCGCTGCGGCCCGGCGAGCACGTCCTGCTGCGCGGCATGGGCCTGGCCGCCGTCGACCTGGTCTCGCTGCTCACCGAGGGGCGCGGCGGCCGCTTCGAGGACGCCGCCGGCGGGCTGCGCTACCTGCCCTCGGGCCGCGAACCGGTGATCCACCTCGGCTCCCGCCGCGGTGTGCCGTACCACTCCAAGACCCACTACCGGCTGCAGGGACCACCCGCCCCGCTGCCGCGCCACTTCGGTGCGGTCGCCGTCGACGCCCTCGCCGCCCGGCCCGGCCCGCTCGAACTGCGCCGCGACGTCTGGCCGCTGATGGCCAAGGAGATCGGCTTCGGCCACTACCACGAGCTGTTCCACGCCCACCCGGAACGCACCGCGCTGCCCTGGCCGGAGTTCCTCGCCGCCTACGACCGGCTCGACTGGTACGGCCCGGAGCGGGAGGCGCTCGTCGCCGCGGCCGTGCCCGACCCGGCCGACCGGCTGGACTTCGAGCACCTGGACCGGCCGCTCACCGGCGTGCGCCTGCCCGACGGCGAATCCCTGCAGCGGCACCTGCGGGCCCACGTCCGCGCCGACGCCGACCGCCGGGCCGACCCCGCGCACAGCGCCGACCTCGGCGCCTTCCTCGCCCTGCTGTCGCTCTACGGACAGCTGCCGAGGCTGCTGGCCTCCGGCCGGCTCACCGCCCGCTCGGTCGCCGAGGACCTCGACGGCTGGTGGACGGGGTTCTTCAGCCACCTCGCCTCCGGGCCGCCCGGCTTCCGACTGCGGCAACTGCTCGCCCTCTCCGAGGCCGGCGTCGTGCGCTTCCTCGGCGCCGACACCGCGGTCGACCGGGACGAGAGCGACGGCACCTTCGTCGCCCACAGCCCCACCGTGCCCGGGCGCCGGGTCCGGGCCACCGCCCTGATCGAGGCCCGCCTGCCGAGGCACTCCGCCGACCGCACCGCCGACCCGGTGCTGCGGGAACTGCTGCGCGCCGGCCGGATCCGCGAGGAGGTGCTCGCCGACGCCGGGCACACCCACCGCTCCGGCCTGATCGAGGTCGCCGCCGACGGCGGCCTGCTGGACCCGGCCCTCGGCGGCGCCCCGCACCCCCGGCGGCTCGCCCTCGGCCCGCACACCAACGCCCGCAGCTACGCGGCCTTCGCGCGGCCGCGGACCGACGCCCCCGCCTTCCGCCAGAACGACACCGCGGCCCGGGCCCTGCTGCGGGCCTTCGCCGTGGACACCGCACCGGACGTGCCGTCGCGGAAATCCCCGAGCGCGCTCCCGTCCGCCCGGTCGGACGACGGGAATGCGTTCGCACACGTTTCGTCGGGGAGTGGGCGGGCCGATCCCACATGACCGCAGGTCAGGAGGGAATGTCAGTGCTCCGCCGTACTGTGGAACCAACGTCGGAGGGGGCGCCGGAAACGGCGCCGGAAGAGCGTTGGAAAAGGGGCGGAACCATGTCTGCGAACAAGATCAAGCACAAGGTCAACCACGTTTCGCTGGTGGTCGACAAGTCCGGCTCGATGCGTCAGCACGAGGCGCAGCTCGTCCGCGTCGTCGACGAGTTCGTGAAGGGCCTCCAGGAGGAGTCCGACCGGCTCGGCCACGAGACCCGGATCAGCCTCTACGCCTTCGACCACGAGGTCGAGAACCTGGTCTGGGACATGGACGTGAAGCACCTGCCGTCCCTGCGGGGCCTCTACGCGGTCGACGGCGGAGCGACGGCGCTGATCGAGGCGGCCGTGAAGTCGGTCGACGACCTGAAGAACATCTGGGAGGGGTACGGCGAGCACTCCTTCCTCCAGGTCGTCGTCACCGACGGCGAGGAGAACGCCTCCGGCTGGTCGGAGACCGGCCGGATGCACACCCGCGTCGGCGGCGACCGCGGCGCCGCCACCCTGCGCACCTGGATGAACCGGATCAAGGGCGCCATGGACGACCTCCCCGACCACTGGACGTCGGCGATCCTCGTCCCCAACTCCCTGGCCAAGCGCACCGCCCAGGAGTACGGCTTCCCGGCGGGCAACATCGCGATCTGGGACGCCGACTCCAGCAAGGGCGTCGAGGAGGCCATCGGCACCGTCAAGTCCGCCGCCACCAGCTTCCTCCGCGGCCGCGAGCAGGGCGTCCGCGGCACCAGGAACCTCTTCGCCATGGGCCAGGACCTGAGCACCGACGAGGTGAAGGCCAACCTCGACGCGCTGGACACCGGCAAGTACATCCTCGTCCCGGTCGACCAGCAGCTGCCGATCCGCGAGTTCGTCACCAGCGCCGGCCACGCCTACACGACCGGCTGCGCCTTCTACGAGCTCTCCAAGCGGGAGAAGATCCAGGGCACCAAGCAGCTCGCCGTGGCGGAGAAGGACCCGGCGACCGGCCGGATGACGGGCAGGGTGTTCTCCGGCCCGGCGGCCCGTCAACTCCTCGGCCTGCCCGCCTCGGAGGCCACCGTCAAGCCGGGCGAGAACCCCTCGTACACCGTCTTCGTCCAGTCGACCTCCGTGAACCGGAAGCTGGTGCCGGGCACCAAGCTGCTCGTCCTCCTCTGACGGGGCGACGGCCACCGCACCGACCCCCACCACGACGACCGCACCCGAGCCCGCACCGGGGCCGGGCGCCCTGCCGCCAGGACGGACCGACCGACCGTGAGCCCCCAGCTGCGCACCGAGAACCCGAGCGCCCTCGCCCTGTCCACCACCGGCCGCGGCCGCACCGCCCCCTGCCGCCTGGCCTGCTGGTTCGACGAGGACGCCCCGCGGCGGCAGACCTACACGATCCGGGCCGACGGCCCCTGGGGGCACGTCGAGGGCGCCGGGTGGGACGGCTTCGG
>NZ_JBEYFP010000470.1:0-4637 GCF_040634455.1 Kitasatospora sp. NPDC007106 | reverse complement strand
AATATAATTTTTTTTTTTTGGTTTTGGTTTTTAATTGGTGACAACACCCCACCTCCCCGACCCCCGCCCCCCCCCCCCCCCCGGCACCGAGTCGGTGGCGCAGCTCCGCAAGGAGATGCAGGAGAGCATGGACGCCAACGCGTCCGTGTACCGCACCGGCGACACCCTCAAGCAGGCCGTCGCCGACATCGCCGCACTGCGCGAGCGGTACAAGAACGTCGCCATCCAGGACAAGGGCGAGCGCTTCAACACCGACCTGCTGGAGGCCATCGAGCTGGGCAACCTGCTCGACCTGGCCGAGGTCACGGTCGTCTCGGCGCTGGCCCGCGAGGAGTCCCGCGGCGGTCACTACCGCGAGGACTTCCCGACCCGCGACGACGTGAAGTTCATGCAGCACACCATGGCGTACCGCGAGGAGGCCGCCGACGGCAGCACCTCCGTCCGCCTCGACTACAAGCCGGTCGTGCAGACCCGCTACCAGCCGATGGAGCGTAAGTACTGATGAGCACTCCGACCCTGGAGAAGCACTCGGCCGCTCTGGACGCGGCCGAGGCGGGCGCGACCGCGCTGATCAACGTCACCCTGCGGATCCGCCGGTTCAACCCGGAGGAGCACCCGGACCCGGTGTGGGTGGACTACCAGCTGCTGATGGACCCGAAGGAGCGCGTCCTGGACGCCCTCAACAAGGTCAAGTGGGAGCAGGACGGCACCCTGACGTACCGCCGCTCGTGCGCCCACGGCATCTGCGGTTCGGACGCCATGCGGATCAACGGCCGCAACCGGCTGGCCTGCAAGACGCTGATCAAGGACGTCAACCCGGAGAAGCCGATCACGGTCGAGCCCATCAAGGGCCTCGCGGTCCTGAAGGACCTGATCGTCGACATGGACCCGTTCTTCCAGGCGTACAAGGACGTCATGCCGTTCCTCATCACCAAGGGGAACGACCCGACGCGCGAGCGCCTGCAGTCCCAGGAGGACCGCGAGCGGTTCGACGACACCACCAAGTGCATCCTGTGCGCCGCGTGCACGTCGTCCTGCCCGGTGTTCTGGAACGACGGCCAGTACTTCGGCCCGGCCGCGATCGTCAACGCGCACCGCTTCATCTTCGACTCGCGCGACGAGGGTGCGGAGCAGCGGCTGGAGATCCTGAACGACCGTGAGGGCGTGTGGCGCTGCCGCACCACCTTCAACTGCTCGGAGGCCTGCCCGCGCGGCATCGAGGTCACCAAGGCGATCGCCGAGGTGAAGCGCGCGCTGGTCACCCGCCGCTTCTGAGCGCCCGCAGCAACGCCCGAGGGCCCGACCGGCACGTCCGGTCGGGCCCTCGGGCGTTCTGCCGTGCGGGGTTCAGCGCAGGGCGCCGAGGTCCTTCGGGGCGGCGGTGCCGTCGAAGGTCAGCAGGTGGCGGGCGGCGGTGACGGCGTACAGGTCGGGGCGGCCGTCGCCGTCGCCGTCGCCGGAGCTGCCGAGCAGCGGGTAGTCGGCGGCCGGGAAGGTGCCGACGGCGGCGCCGGCGGACGGGTCGGCGAGCGCGGAGAAGTCGTACGTGCCGTCGTCCTGCTTCGCGATCGGATACGTGCGCAGGGTGCCGGTGGCCCGCTCGCGGGACCACAGGGCGAGGCTGCCGTCGGCCGCCCGGCCGGGCGCGATCACGTCGTACCCGGCCCAGGCGCCGGTGGTGGAGAGGCGCTTGACGGTGGAGTAGCGGGTCCCGACGGTGGCGGCCTGGAACAGCCAGAGGTCGCCGTTCTCGACGGTGACCAGCGAGCTCTGCTGGCCGGTGCCGAGGGCGCCGAGGGCGACCAGCTGATCGGTGGCGGACCAGTCGGCGGCGCAGCCGGCCGCGGCGCAGGCGGTGGGCCGGGCGAGCAGGACGGGGGTGCGCTGGAAGGCGCCCTGGTCGAGGTTGCGGTAGAGGTACAGCGCGGCGCCGCCGGGGACGTGGACGAGCAGGTCGTCGGCGGGCGCGTGGCTGGAGTCCCAGCCGCGGTGCGCGGTGGTGGTGCCGGCCCAGGTGCCGCCGGGGCCGTAGGACGCCGCGGTGGTGGAGGCGGGGTCCGTGTTCGCGGAGTCGGCGCCGAGGACCTGCAGGTTGCCGTCGGCGTCGGGCAGCAGGATGTCCGGCACTCCGTCGGCGTTCACGTCGCCGGGGACGCTCTGCGGCGGGTTGGGGTTCGACGGTGCGTAGAAGGTGTAGGCGACCGGCCGGGAGGCGTTGCCGGCCTCGTCGAAGGCCTGCACCGTGAGGATGTTGGTGCCCCAGTCCGTCGGCTTCAGGGTGAGGGTGGCGGTGCCGTCCGCGGCGGGCCGCACGGCGCCGGTGCAGTCGTTGCCGACGCTCGGGGTGCCGTTGAGGACGTACCGGTAGCAGGCCACGCCGGAGGCGGCGTCGCTGCCGGCGACGGTGAAGGTGCCGCTCTGGCCGGCGTACTTCTGCGGGGTCCGGCCGCTGTCGGAGGCCGGGAAGTCGGCCGAGTCGACGGTGAGGGCCGGTGCGGTGGCGTCGATCCGGAAGTGGCACTCGGCGGTCGGGGCTCCGCCGCCGGCGCCCTTGGCCTGCCAGGTGTAGGTACGGCCCTCGGTGAGGCCGGCGGGCCGTGCGGTGGCGGTGCCGTCGACGGCGGTGCCCTCGGCGTCGAAGACCTTGCTGCCCGTCTCGTCCCAGACCTTGAAGCGTGCCCGGTCGGCGGCGGTGCGGGCGGTGAGGGCCGGCGCGGTGGTGGCGATCCAGCCGGGCGCCGTGGTGCCGTCGCAGGCGTCGGTGCGGACACCGGTGCCGTGGAAGCCGGGGCTCGGCACGACGGCGGGGTCGGTGGCCCTGCCGTCGGTGGCGGCGGAGGCCGCCGGTGCGGCCAGCAGGCCGGTGGCGAGGGCGACGCCGGCGGCCGAGGCCAGCAGACGCAAAGAGACCGTACGGAACACTGTGTGACCCACCCCGAGAAGACGCACGCGTGTACGCACGGTGCGCACACGGCGGAGATCATTCCAGCCGAACTCTCCGCCGGGCAAAGGGTTTCGGCGTCAGTCGGCGGTGCGCTCGCGCAGGCCGCGGATGCCGCGCACGCCGACGGCGCCGACCGCGATGCCGAGCACCAGCGAGGTCACGGTCAGCAGGAGGTGGACCCAGAAGAAGGCGGTCGGCTGGGAGTGGTCGCCGTTCACGAAGGCCTGCCCGCCGGAGTCCTTCCAGAGGTTCTTGACGAAGGTCGTCCAGATGATCAGGGACCACACGCCGAAGGCGGTGAGGAACCAGGACGTGCGGCGGCTGAGCTTCATCGGGATCCTTCGCGGGGCATCGGAGGTGCTGCCCGTCCAGTATGCGCAGCCCGGCCGGGCGCATCCGTTCGGGGGGAGTCGTCGGCGGCGGGGCGGCGGGGCGGGGCCGTGCGGGTACGTTCCGGCAATGCTGATCGACCGTCACTTCGCGCACCGATGTGCCGCCGCAGCCGCCGCCGGCCTGTTCGCCCTCGCTCCGGCCGCCCCGGCGGCCGCCCGGCCGCGGGCCGCCGCCGAGGTGGTCGGCGGTGAGCGGCTGGCCCGGCCGGGGGTGCAGGTGGCGCCCCGGTCGGACGCGCCGGCGCTGCCCGGGAACCTCACCGGGCGGTCCTGGCTGGTCGCGGACGGCACCTCGGGCGAGGTGCTGGCCTCGTACAACGCGCACGCCGAGCTGCCGCCGGCGTCCACGCTGAAGATGCTGTTCGCGGACACCGTGCTGCCGAAGCTGGACCGCGAGGCGGTGCACCGGGTCGCCCCGGAGGAGCTGACGGGGCTGGGGGCGGGCAGCAGCCTGGTCGGGATCAAGGAGGACCTCGACTACAAGGTCGAGGACCTGTGGCGGGGGGTCTTCCTGAGCTCGGGCAACGACGCCGTACACGTGCTCGCCCACATGAACGGCGGCATCGACCGGACGGTCGCCCAGATGCAGGCCAGGGCGGACGCGCTGCAGGCGCGCGACACCCACGTGGTCACCCCGGACGGCTACGACCAGGACGGCCAGGTCTCCTCGGCGTACGACCTGACGCTGTTCGCCCGGGCGGGGCTGCGCAACCCGGACTTCCGGGCGTACTGCTCGACCCGGGACGCCCAGTTCCCCGGTGCGGTGGACCGGGCGACCGGGCAGCGCGGCAGCTTCGGGATCGCCAACACCGACCGGCTGCTGGGCAAGTACCCGGGCCTGATCGGGGTGAAGAACGGCTACACCACCAACGCCGGGTCGACCTTCACCGGGGCGGCCGAGCGGGACGGCCGGCTGCTGCTGGTCACCGTGATGCACACGACGACCTACCAGAAGGTGTACGACGAGGCGGCGGCCCTGCTCGACTGGGGTTTCGCCGCGGCCGACCGGGTGAACCCGGTCGGCGAGCTGGCCGAGGACACCTCGGCGGTCGGGGCGGCGGCCCCGACGGCGGAGCCGAGGCCCAACCCGGTTCCGGACACGGTGCCCTCGGCCGCACCGAGCCCGCCGCGGTCGGTGCCGGCGGCGCCGCCGGTCGCCGCGCCGGCCGACGCGCGGCAGCCGGAGCACGCCCGGCACTCGGGCGGTACGGCGGGGATGCTGGCCGCGGGCCTGTGCACGGCGGCGGCCGCGGCGGCGGCGCTGCGGCTGCGCCGGGACCGGGCCGGGCGGTTGTCGCTGC
>NZ_JBEYFP010000469.1:0-4651 GCF_040634455.1 Kitasatospora sp. NPDC007106 | reverse complement strand
GGCCAGGGCCCCGCCGCGGCCGTAGGTGTGGTTCACCCGCATCGTCCTGGCCTGCCCGGGGGCCAGGGTGGGGTGACAGCGGCAGCGGGCCTGGACTGAGGTTTTCTCGTCGGCACTGATCACGTACTCGTCCGCACTGAGCGCCTCGCCCTGCCAGGTGCGGGCGTACAGGTCAAGGAGGCGCTCGGCCTTGGGGCGGAAGGCGGGGTCGGTGATGAAGATCCAGGACTGGTACTGCCAGGGCTTGAGCGCGTCCTGCTTGAGAAAGCGCCGCACGGTGGAGGCGGAGATTGTGCCGACGATGGCCCGGGCGACCGCCTTGCGCGCCAGTTCCGGGGCCGACCAGCGTGCGAGCGGTGTGCCGCTCTCGGCGGGCAACTGGCAGGCGAGGGCCTTGACCTGGGCAGCCTGCAGCGGCGTGAAGGAGGCGGGACGGCCGGACCGCTTGAGGTCGCCGAGGGCGGGCAGCCGAGATGCGGCGAAGCGGCCGCGCCACGTACGGACGGTGTCCAGGTGCAGCCCGGTCTCACGGGCGATGCGGGCGTTGGACCGGCCCCGGGCCGCGTGCAGCACGACGTGGGCGCGCTGCCGGATCCGGTGCTCGGTCCTGTGGCCGTAGGCCATTTTCTTCAACCGCTCCCGCTCGGAGGCGGTCAGGGTTATCGGGCAGGCCGAGGGAACGGGCAAGGCAGGCAGGCCGATCGCGAGAAGTGGATGACGGTAGGTCGACGGCACGCGCCCTTCCTGCGCGGTGCCGCCCTGTACCGCGTCTTTGGTCAGTTGGTGGCCGTCAGTGCCTCGCGTGCGGTGGTGAGGATCTTCTCGGAGAGTGGGGAGCCCTTGGTGGCGCGGGACAGGATGAGTGCGCCGAGCATGGTGCAGAGCCGGGTGATGCCGTCCTGGTCCTCGGTGGCGAGCCAGTCGGCGAAGTCGCCGACTCCCTGGGTGTAGACGCGGCGGGCCTCGCCGTCTGCGCCGTCGCGGGCCATGTCGCCGGCGAGTGCGGCGGCGGGGCAGCCGTCCGCGGCGCTGTCGCGGTGCTCGGTGGAGAGGTAGGCGTCGATCAGCGCCCGCTGGGCGGCGTCGCGCTGTCCGGCGTACTGGTCGAGGCCGTCCTTGTGGTGGCGGGCGAGTTCGGCGAAGGCGTGGGCGGTGGCTTCGTCGACGAGTGCCTCCTTGGAGGTGAACTGCTTGTAGAAGCCGCCGTGGGTCAGGCCGGAGGCCTTCATGAGGTCGGCGACGCTGACGTGGGTGCCCTGTTCCCGAAAGAGCCGGGAGGCGGTCTCCACGACCCGTCGGCGGTTGTCCCGTGCCTGTGCCTGCGATACGCGGCCCATCGGTCACCCTCTCAGTTGGATGTCGAGTCGAATCTATTCTAGACTCCAGTTTAGATGTTGGATGAAATCTATCGCGGCGATCAGCTGCCGCCCACTACGTCGGGAGTGCTCATGGAACTGAAGAACGCGGTCGCGGTGGTCACTGGCGCCAACCGGGGGCTCGGGCGGCATCTTGCCGCCCAGCTCGTGGAGCGCGGGGCCAAGGTGTACGCGGCGGCCCGCCGCCCCGAGACGGTGGACCTTCCGGGCGTCGTCCCGCTGCGGCTGGACGTTACCGACGCGGAGTCGATCCGGGCGGCGGCCCGCATCGCCGCCGACGCGACGCTGCTGGTCAACAACGCGGGCATCTCCACCGGAACGCCGCTGATCGCGGGCAGCCCGGACGCGGTGCGCTTGGAAATGGAGGTGAACTTCTTCGGCCCTCTCGCCGTGACGCGGGCTTTCGCCCCGGTCATCGAGTCCAACGGCGGCGGCGGCGTGCTCAACGTGCTGTCGGTCCTGTCCTGGCTGCACCCGGCCGGCCTCGGCGCATACGCTGCGGCGAAGGCAGCGGCATGGGCGCTGACCGGCGCGGTCCGAGAGGAACTGGCGCCCCGCGGCATCACGGTGACGGCGCTGCACGTCGGGTACATGGACACCGACATGGCCGCCGGCGTTCCCGCCGACCAGAAGGCAAACCCCGCCGAGGTCGCCACCCAGGCCCTGTCCGCCGTGGAGGCGGGCCTGCCCGAGGTCCTCGCCGACGAGACCACCCGGTACGTCAAGCAGAGCCTGGCCACGTCGCCGAACGCGGCGTGAGAAGCACTCCGCCGCATCGGCGTGGGGCGCCGTGAACCAGCAGTGACTAGCAGAAAGTGGCTCGTACCGGGGCAGGCCCGGAAGCGAGCGGAGATCGCGTTCGGGTACGGACGGGACACGGAGACGGAGAGATGAAGACCTACCTGATCGAGAAGTACGGCGACCAGTCGGCGGTGCACGCCGCCGAGCTGCCCGATCCGCAGCCGGGTCCCGAGGATGTCCTGGTCGAGATCCACGCGGCGAGCGTCAACCCGCTGGACTTCAAGATCCGCGACGGCGCCTTCAAGAGGATCCTGCCGTACCGCCTTCCGCTCGTCCTGGGCAACGACCTCGCCGGAGTGGTGGTCCGGGTCGGCTCGTCGGTCACCCGCTTCGCGGTGGGCGACGAGGTCTACGCCCGGCCCGACAAGGATCGCATCGGCACCTTCGCCGAACTCATCGCCGTCCACCAGGACGACCTGGCCCCCAAACCCGCCGTCCTCACCATGGCGCAGGCCGCCTCCCTCCCGCTGGTCGCCCTCACCTCCTGGCAGGCGCTGGTAGAGAAGGCGCAGGTCCGGCCGGGCCAGAAAGTCCTGATCCACGCGGGCTCCGGCGGAGTGGGCACCATCGCCCTCCAGCTGGCCAGGCACCTGGGCGCACATGTGGCCACCACCGCGAGCGCGGCCAACGCCGACCTGGTCAAGGAACTCGGCGCGGACGTGGTCATCGACTACCGCGCCCAGGACTTCGAGCAGCTCCTGGACGGCTACGACGTCGTCCTGGACACCCTCGGCGGCGAGACCCTGGAGAAGTCGCTGCGGGTCCTTAAGCCTGGCGGGAAGGTCATCAGCATCGCCGGGCCGCCCGACGCGGACTTCGCCCGCGAGCTCGGCGCAAACCCGCTCCTGCGGCAGGCGATGAACGCGCTGAGCTTCAGGACCCGGCGCCGTGCCAAGCGCCACGGCGTCACCTACTCGTTCCTGTTCATGAAGGCCGACGGCGGCCAGCTGCGCGAACTCACCCGGCTCGTCGACGCCGGGCAGATCCACCCCGTCGTCGACCGGGTCTTCCCCTTCGACCGGACCCGCGACGCCATGGAGTACGCCGAGAAGGGCCGCGCGAAGGCCGGCAAAGTCGTCATCGCGATGGAGTGAGGTCTGCCGGCCGGTCCCCGCCTCCACCTGACCGGCCGGCCTCGGCAGACGAGTGGATCCCCCCTCCCCGCCACCACAGGAATCGACCAGAGGTGCACCGCGCGCCCCTCCCACTCATCCGGCCGCCGGCCCCGCGCCCGCAGTCGGAAGACCGGGAAGCCGTCCTGCGCACACCCGCGAGGACGAAGCGGCCGGAGCGAGGCCGCGGTAGATCCGAGACCGAAGGGCACACCCATGAACGACACACATGAAGGTAGCGGCGGCACGGTGATGTCCTACCGGGACGCACCGACCCGCACCGTCACCGCCGACCAAGTGACCTTCGCCTACCGCGACCTCGGCCCCCGGTCCGGCATCCCGGTGATCTTCCTCACCCATCTTGCCGCGGTACTCGACAACTGGGATCCCCGTGTCGTCGACGGCATCGCCGCCAGGCACCGGGTGATCACGTTCGACAACAGGGGCGTCGGCGCGTCCACCGGTTCGACACCCAAGACCATCGAGAAAATGGCCGACGACGCCGTCACCTTCATCCGGGCACTCGAGCTCGACCAGGTGGACATCCTCGGCTTCTCGATGGGCGGGATGGTCGCCCAGGTGATCGCACAGAACGAACCGCAACTCGTTCGCAGGCTGATCCTCGCGGGCACAGGACCCGCCGGTGGCAAGGGTATTAAGAACGTGACCCGGATCTCCCACCTCGACACCCTCCGAGCACTGCTCACCCTCCAAGATCCGAAGCAGTACCTCTTCTTCACCCGTACCGCGAACGGACGCCGGGCCGGCAAGGAGTTCCTGGCCCGGCTGAAGGAGCGAACGCAACACCGGGACAAGGCGATCTCCCCCATCTCCTATCTCTCCCAGCTCAAGGCCATCCACCGATGGGGCCTGCAGGCGCCGGCCGACATGTCCCGCATCCACCAGCCGGTCCTGGTGGCCAACGGCGAGAGCGACCGGATGGTGCCGAGCGAGAACACCCTCGACCTCGCCGCACGACTGCCCCGGGGCGAACTCGTCCCCCTCTACCCGGACGCCGGACACGGCGGGATCTTCCAGTTCCACGACGCGTTCGTGGTGCGCGCCCTCGCATTCCTCGAGGCACGCCCCGACGCCTGACCGCCGATGCCACACCCCCGCAGTCCCACGCTGAGCGCACCCGCGACGAGGCGAGCCAGCCTCCGATCAGACACCCTCCCGCCCACCTGCAGTGCCACCACCCCCCGAGAACTCCTCGGTACCACATGTCGGCCACCCACCACGAGAACGCCGATGCCCAGTCTCGAAGTCAACCCCCGAAGGACTTACGACGCAGACCACTAAGGGGCGCGTGGGGCACCTCCCGGCGCCCCTGAGGTCGCCGCGGAGCGCGTCAGTGCGCTC
>NZ_JBEYFP010000468.1:0-4705 GCF_040634455.1 Kitasatospora sp. NPDC007106 | reverse complement strand
CGCGGACGGGCGAGCAGCCCGTCCGCGCCCCTTTCGCATGTCCACGGACCCCTGGCGGCGCCCGGAGGGCCCCGGTTCGCCCGTTCCGTGGACGGCCCGGGCCCGTTCGGCGCGTCCCTGCGCCCCCGTCCGTCACAGGTGCGTAACCCTGCCTTGACGTGGAGGGTGGCCGCGGTGGAAGCTTCCGCATGTCGGTCGACATTGTCGAACGGCGGCCGGGAAGATCCGCTCCCACTGCGCTCACCCGCACCGGATCGACCCGGCACACCTGCCCCCACCCGCACACGCACGTCCGGGCCATCAGGACAAGGGAGTCTCTGTGTCCGCTTTCTCCAACGGCGACATCTTCGTCGGCGAAACCCTCGGCACCGCCGCTCTGATACTCCTCGGCGGCGGCGTCTGCGCCGCGGTCACGCTCAAGAAGTCGAAGGCGATCAACGCCGGCTGGCTCGCCATCACCTTCGGCTGGGGATTCGCCGTCCTCATCGCCGCCTACATGTCGGCCCCCAAGTCCGGCGCCCACCTCAACCCGGCGGTCACCCTGGCCATCGCCGCCGACACCGGCGACTGGAGCAAGGTCCCGCTCTACATCGGCTCCCAGATGCTCGGCGCGTTCATCGGCGCCGTCCTGGTGTGGGTCACCTACCTCGGCCAGTTCCAGGCCAACGAGGAGCCCACCCTCGGCATCTTCTCGACCGGTCCCGAGATCCGGAACCCGATCCAGAACATGCTCACCGAGATCATCGGCACCTTCGTGCTCTGCCTCGCGATCCTCACCCAGGGCCTGAACAAGGGCCTCGGCCTCTCCGGCACCGGCATCCTGATCGTCGCGCTCACCGTGGTCGGCATCGGCCTGTCGCTCGGCGGCCCGACCGGCTACGCGATCAACCCGGCCCGCGACCTCGGCCCGCGCGTCGCCCACGCCCTGCTGCCGATCCCCAACAAGGGCAGCTCGGACTGGTCGTACGCGTGGATCCCGGTGGCCGGCCCGGCCATCGGCGGCCTGCTGGCCGGCGGTTTCTACCACATCGTCTTCTGAGCCCGACCGGGGTTTGCCCGGCACCCGCCCACGGGGACTGACCCCACGTCAGGCCCGCCCGTCCCTGCATCCCTCATCCAGATCGAGGACCCCATGACTTCTGGCACCACGCCCACCGGGAACTACATCGCCGCGATCGACCAGGGCACCACGTCCAGCCGCTGCATCATCTTCGGCGCCGACGGCCGGATCGTCGCCGTCGACCAGCAGGAGCACTCGCAGATCTTCCCGCAGCCGGGCTGGGTCGAGCACGACGCCGCCGAGATCTGGACCCGCGTCCAGTCGGTGATCCGCGGGGCCCTCGAGAAGGCCGGCCTCACCAAGGACGACATCCGCGCCATCGGCATCACCAACCAGCGCGAGACCACCGTGCTGTGGGACAAGAACACCGGTGAGCCCGTCCACAACGCGCTGGTCTGGCAGGACACCCGCACCGAGGCGCTCTGCCGCGAGCTCGGCCGCAACGTCGGCCAGGACCGCTACCGCCGCGAGACCGGCCTGCCGCTGGCCAGCTACTTCGCCGGCCCGAAGATCCGCTGGCTGCTGGACAACGTCGAGGGCCTGCGCGAGCGCGCCGAGGCCGGCGACATCCTCTTCGGCACCATGGACACCTGGGTCATCTGGAACCTGACCGGCGGCGTCGACGGCGGCAAGCACGTCACCGACGTGACCAACGCCAGCCGCACCATGCTGATGAACCTCCACACCCTGGAGTGGGACGAGAAGATCGCCGAGTCCATGGAGGTGCCGATGACGGTCCTCCCGGAGATCCGCTCCTCCGCCGAGGTCTACGGCCACGCGATCGGCGACCTGGAGGGCGTGCCCGTCGCCTCCGCGCTCGGCGACCAGCAGGCCGCGCTGTTCGGCCAGACCTGCTTCGACGAGGGCGAGGCCAAGTCGACCTACGGCACCGGCACCTTCCTGCTGCTGAACACCGGCGAGAAGGTCGTCAACTCCTACCACGGCCTGCTGACCACGGTCGGCTACCGGATCGGCGACCAGAAGCCGGTCTACGCCCTGGAGGGCTCGATCGCCGTCACCGGTTCGCTGGTGCAGTGGCTGCGCGACCAGCTGGGCATCATCTCGACCGCGGCCGAGATCGAGACCCTCGCCTCCACCGTCGAGGACAACGGCGGCGCCTACTTCGTCCCGGCCTTCTCCGGCCTGTTCGCCCCGTACTGGCGCTCCGACGCCCGCGGTGTGATCGCCGGTCTGACCCGGTACGTGACCAAGGGCCACCTGGCCCGGGCCGTGCTGGAGGCCACCGCCTGGCAGACCCGCGAGGTCGTCGACGCCATGCAGAAGGACTCCGGCGTGGAGCTCACCGCCCTCAAGGTCGACGGCGGCATGACCTCCAACAACCTGCTGATGCAGAACATCGCGGACGTCCTGGACGCCCCGGTCGAGCGCCCCTACGTCGCCGAGACCACGGCGCTGGGCGCGGCCTACGCGGCGGGCCTCGCGGTCGGCTTCTGGAGCGACCTCGACACCCTGCGGGCCAACTGGCACCGCGCCGCCGAGTGGACCCCGCGGATGGACGAGGCCACCCGCGACCGCGAGTACAAGAAGTGGCTCAAGGCCGTGGAGCGCACCATGGGCTGGGTCGAGGAGGACGAGCAGAGCTGACGAACAGCCGGCCGGGGCAGCGCCGCCCCGGCCGGCCTTCGTGACGTTCCGGCCCGCCGCACCGGGCCGGCCACGGTCTCCCCGCGGAGACCGCACCGCACACCCCGAGAGGAGACACGGCAGCCCGACCAGGCCGCCGTACACACACCATGGCAACCATTCCGACTCTGGGCGCCGGCTACACCACCGGCCGCACCGCCTCCCGCGCCGAGACCCGCGAGCTGCTCGGCAAGGCCACCTACGACCTGCTGGTGATCGGCGGCGGCATCCTCGGCACCGCAACCGCCTGGACGGCGGCGCAGGCCGGTCTGAAGGTCGCCATGGTCGACGCGGGCGACTTCGCCGGCGCCACCTCCAGCGCCTCCTCCAAGCTCGTCCACGGCGGTCTGCGCTACCTGCAGACCGGCGCGGTCAAGCTGGTCGCCGAGAACCACAAGGAGCGCCGCGCGCTCGCCACCGACGTCGCCCCGCACCTGGTCAACCCGCTGACCTTCTTCGTGCCGGTGTACAAGGGCGGCCCGCACAGCGCCCCGAAGCTCGGCGCCGGCGTCTTCCTCTACTCGGCGCTCTCCGCCTTCCGCGACGGCATGGGCCGGGTCTCCACCGCCGCGCACGCCGCCCAGCAGGTGCCGGCGCTGCGCACCGAGGGCCTTCGCTCGGTCGCGGTCTACGGCGACCACCAGATGAACGACTCCCGGGTCGCCGTGATGACCGTGCGCGCCGCCGTCGAGTCCGGCGCGGTCGTGCTGAACCACGCCGAGGTCACCGGTCTGCGCTTCACCGGCGGCCGGGTCTCCGGCGCGGAGCTGCGGGACCGCCTGGACGGCACCGAGTTCGGCGTCTCCGCCCGCCTGGTGCTCAACGCCACCGGCCCCTGGGTCGACCACCTGCGGAAGATGGAGGACGCGGGCGCCGCCCCGTCGATCCGCCTCTCCAAGGGCGCGCACGTCGTCGTCAAGCGCCGCACCCCGTGGCGCGCCGCGCTCACCATCCCGATCGACAAGTACCGCGTCTCCTTCGCGATCCCGTGGGAGGACCACGTCCTGCTCGGCACCACGGACGAGGAGTACACCGGCGACCCGCTGGACGTCCGCGCCACCGAGGCCGACATCGACCAGATCATGGACGAGGCCGGCCACGCCATCCGCGACGAGCACCTCGACCGCGACCTGATCACCTACGCGTTCGCCGGCCTGCGGGTGCTGCCCGGCGGTCCCGGCGACACCGCCGCCGCCAAGCGCGAGACCGTCGTCACCGAGGGCCGCGGCGGCATGCTGTCGGTCGCCGGCGGCAAGTGGACGACCTACCGGCACATCGGCCGCGCCGTGCTGGAGAAGCTCAAGCACGTGCCCGGCACCGGCCTGGCCGAGGACATGTCGCCCTTCCCGGCGACCGTGCCGCTGCCCGGCGTCGGCGCGCCGAACGCCGTCGCGCACCGCCTGCTGGTCGACCGCGAGCCCGGCTCCCGGATGGAGCCGCTGGTCGCCAAGCACCTGGCGAGCCACTACGGCACGCTCTCCTTCGAGATCGCCCACCTGATCGCGCAGGACCCGGAGCTCGGCCGGCCGGTCCACGCCGACGGCCCGGACGTCTGGGCGCAGGTCGCGTACGCCGCCGACAACGAGTGGGCGTACACCGTGGACGACGTGCTGCGCCGCCGCACCACCATGACGGTCCGCGGCCTGGACACGCCGGAGGTCCGCCAGGAGGTCGAGGCCTTCCTCGCGAAGCGCGGAAAGAAGTAGGACACAGCCTCGCGAAGCGCGGAAAGAAGTAGGACACAGCCTCGCGAAGCGCGGAAAGAAGTAGGACACAGCCTCGCGAAGCGCGGAAAGAAGTAGGCAGTACCGGTAAAAGCGTTCGCCCCCTTCGCCGCCCGGCGCCTAGCGTCGGTGCGGGGAAGGGGGCGATGTGCATGGTGCGCAGGACGCCGCGGGAGAAGAAGCGGCTGAGCTACCTGAAGGACCGTCGGAACGCCTTCGGCGAGAACGACAAGAGCTCGCGCACGAGCATCCGGCGCCGCAAGCGGGCGGTGAACAG
>NZ_JBEYFP010000467.1:0-4707 GCF_040634455.1 Kitasatospora sp. NPDC007106 | reverse complement strand
TGCTGCGCCGCCGGCGCCGCCCGCAGCTGCCCGCCGACCCGGCGCTCGCCGGCGTCCCGCTGCAGATCACCGGCCTCAGCAAGCGCTACAAGGGCGCTGCCGACCGGTACGCGGTGCGCGAGCTGTCCTTCCGCGCCGAACAGGGCCAGGTGCTCGGTCTGCTCGGCCCGAACGGCGCCGGCAAGACCACCACCCTGCGCATGCTGATGGGGCTGATCCGCCCCGACGAGGGCGAGATCCGGATCTTCGGGCACGCGGTGCGGGCCGGTGCGCCCGTGCTGTCGCGGGTCGGCGCCTTCGTCGAGGGCGCGGGCTTCCTGCCGCACCTCACCGGCCGCGCCAACCTGGAGCTGTACTGGCAGGCCACCGGCCGCCCCGCCGAGGACGCCCACCTGGAGGAGGCGCTCGCCATCGCCGACCTCGGCGAGGCCCTCGACCGCGCCGTCCGCACCTACTCCCAGGGCATGCGGCAGCGCCTCGCCATCGCTCAGGCCATGCTCGGCATGCCCGACCTGCTGATCCTCGACGAGCCGACCAACGGCCTCGACCCGCCGCAGATCCGCGAGATGCGCGAGGTGATGATCCGGTACGCCGCCGGCGGCCGCACCGTCATCGTCTCCAGCCACCTGCTGTCCGAGGTCGAGCAGAGCTGTACCCACCTCGTCGTCATGGACCGCGGCCGCCTGGTCACCGCCGGGGCCGTCGCCGAGATCGTCGGCGGCGGCGAGCAACTGCTCGTCTCCACCGCGCCCGGGTACGGCTCCGAGGAGCTCGCCGCGGCCGCCGACAAGCTCGCCGCGCTCGACGGCGTCGTCTCGGCGGAGCCGGCCGACGGCGGCCTGCTCGTCCGCCTCGACGACGGCGGCGGCGCCGCACGGCTGGTCGTCGAACTCGTCCGCCTGGAGGTGCCCGTGACGGGCGTCGGCCCGCAGCGCCGCCTGGAGGACGCCTTCCTGTCCCTGATCGGAGGCCCGGCATGAGCAGCACCGCACCCGCTCCTGCCGCGGAGCAGGCGGCGGCCGGCTACTCGGCCCGCCGCACCCTGCCGCTGCGCGTCGAGGCGGTGCGCCAACTCCGCCGCCGCCGCACCCTGGTGATCGGCGGGCTGCTCGCCGCGCTGCCGTTCGTCATCCTCGCGGCCTTCCAGATCGGCGGCACGCCCGACCGGCCGGACCGCACCACCTTCATCGAACTCGCCACCTCCTCCGGGCCGAACTTCGCCGCCACCCTGCTCTTCATGGGCACCGGCTTCCTGCTGGTCATCCCGGTCGCGCTGTTCTGCGGCGACACCGTGGCCTCGGAGGCCGGCTGGTCCTCGCTGCGCTACCTGCTGGCCGCGCCGGTGCCCCGGGCCCGGCTGCTGGCCCGCAAGTTCACCGTCGGGCTGGCCTTCTCCGCCGCCGCGATCGTGCTGCTGCCGCTGGTCGGCCTCGCCGTCGGCACCGCCGCCTACGGCTGGGGCGACCTGAAGCTGCCCACCGGCACCAGCCTGCCCGCCGCCACCGCGCTGCCCCGGCTCGGCCTCGCCGTCTGCTACGTGATCCTCGCCGAACTCGTCATCGCGGCGCTGGCGTTCTGGCTCTCCACCGCCACCGACGCGCCGCTCGGCGCGGTCGGCGGCGCCGTCTTCCTCTCCATCATCACCGGCGTCCTGGACGCCGTCACCGCCCTCGGCGACCTCCGCGAGTGGCTGCCCGCCCACTGGCAGTACGCCTGGGCCGACGCCCTCCAACCCCACCTCGAATGGGGCGGGATGATCCAGGGCGTCTCGCTCTCCGTCTCCTACGCGATCGTCCTGCTCGCGCTCGCCTTCCGCGGCTTCGCCCGCAAGGACGTGGTCTCCTGACGCACCGCCCGGCCCGGATCCGCACGCGGCCGGGGGCGGCGCACTCCGACCGTGTGTCGGTGTGCGCCGCCCCTTCCGCATGCGCTGCGCGGGCTCCACGCGGGTGCTCCCGGCTACTTCGGGTCGCGGTTGAAGGTCGAGGTCGACCAGAGGTGGCCGAGGACGCTGAGGCCGAGGCACCAGGCGACGGCGAGCCACCCGTTGTTGCCGACCTCGGTGCCGAGCAGCAGGCCCCGCAGCGTCTCGATGGCGGGGGTGAAGGGCTGGTACTCGGCGACCGGCTGGAACCAGCCCGGCATGGAGTGCAGCGGGACGAAGGCGCTGGACAGCAGCGGCAACAGGATCAGCGGCATGGCGTTGTTGGAGGCCGCCTCGGCGTTCGGGCTCACCAGGCCCATCCCGACGGCGATCCAGGTGAGGGCGGTGGAGAAGAGGACGAGCAGGCCGAGGGCGGCGAGCCCCTCCAGCACGGTGGCGTGGGTGGGGCGGAAGCCGATGGCGAGGCCGACGGCGCCGACCAACAGGACGCTGACGACGGACTGCAGGACGCTGCCGACGACGTGGCCGACGATGACCGAGGGACGGTGGATGGCCATGGTGCGGAAGCGGGCGATGATGCCCTCGGCCATGTCGTTGGAGACGGAGACGGCGGTGCCGATGGTGGTCGAGCCGATGGTCATCAGCAGGATGCCCGGGACGATGTAGGCGATGTAGGCGTCGCGGCCCGCACCGCCGCTCATGGTGTTGCCGAAGATGTAGACGAAGAGCAGCAGCAGCATGACCGGGGTCAGCAGCAGGTTCAGCGTGAGCGAGGGGTAGCGCCGGGCGTGCAGGAGGTTGCGGCGCAGCATGGTGGCCGAGTCGCGGACGGCGAGGGCGGCCCGGGACGGGCGGGCGGGGGCCTGTGCAGTGGTCATCGGACCGACTCCTGGGACTGGTGGGGGACGGTGGTGCCGCCGGTGAGGGCGAAGAAGACGTCGTCGAGGTCGGGGGTGTGCACGGTGAGTTCGTCGGCCTCGATGCCGGCCGCGTCCAGCCGGTCGAGGACGGTGCGCAGGTCGCGCTGGCTGCCGTCGCTGGGGATCTGCAGCGTCAGCGCGTCGTCGTGGTGGGCGGCTCCGGGCAGGGCGGTGGCGGCGTTGCGGTAGTCGGCGGGGTCGGTGAAGCGGAGCCGGACGTGTCCGCCGGGGACGAGCTGCTTCAGTTCCTCGGCGGTGCCGTGGGCGACGATCCGGCCGTCGTTCAGCACGGCGATGCGGTCGGCGAGTTCGTCGGCCTCCTCCAGGTACTGGGTGGTGAGGAAGACGGTGGTGCCGCCGGTGACGAGTTCGCGGACGATCTGCCACATGTTCTGGCGGGAGCGCGGGTCGAGGCCGGTGGTGGGCTCGTCGAGGAAGATGATGCTCGGCGTGCCGACCAGGGTCATGGCGATGTCGAGGCGGCGTTTCATGCCGCCGGAGTAGGTGGAGGCGGGCTTCTTCGCGGCGTCGGCGAGGTCGAAGCGCTCCAGCAGTTCGGCGGCGACGCGTCGTCCCTCCCGTCGGGGGAGGTGGTGCAGGTCGGCCATGAGGAGCATGTTCTCCTCACCGGTGATCAGGCCGTCGACGGCGGAGAACTGGCCGGTGACGCCGATGGCGGCGCGGACGGACTGCGGGTCGGCGGCGAGGTCGTGGCCGGCCACCCGGGCGGTGCCGCCGTCGGCGGTGACGAGGGTGGAGAGGATCTTGACGGCGGTGGTCTTGCCGGCGCCGTTCGGGCCGAGCAGGGCGAAGACGGTGCCGGTGGGGATGTGCAGGTCGATGCCGTCGAGGACGGTCTTGTCGCCGTAGGACTTGCGCAGCCCGTCGGCTGCAATGGCCAGGTCGGTCATGGCGGTGTTCCTCCTTACAGGCTGCGGGCGGTGATGTCGCCGGCGGCGGTGGTCGCGCGGATGGTCACGGCGGCCTCGGCGCCGTCGGTGTTCTTCAGGGAGTTGGCGATCCGGCCGAAGGCGGTGCCGGCGTCCAGCGAGGCGGAGACGCCGCAGGCGACGCCGACCTCGATCGCGCCGGAGCCGGTGCGCAGCACGAGGGCGCCGCGGACGGCCTCGGTGATCCGGAGGTCGCCCTGCTGGGTGCTGATCTCTGCGGGGCCGGTGAGGCGGCCGACGGTGACGTCGCCGGACTGCAGGGTGAGGCGGGCGGCGGACGCCTCGTCGAGCTCGACCGAGCCCTGCGCGATCTCGACGGCGACCTCGCCGAGCCGCCCGGTGCCGTGGAACCCGGCGGCGGCGCCCGTCGCCTCGACGCGGGAGCCGGCGGGCAGGTGGACGGTCACCGAGACGGTGCCGGAGTTGCCGAGGATCCGGTTCCTCGCCGCGGGGGCCCCGACCCGCAGCACCCCGTCGCGGTGGGCGACCTCGATCAGCTCGGCCGCCTTCACGTCGCGGCCCTTGGCGGCGTCCGCGGGCAGCACCTCGACGACGGTGTCGGCCCGGTCGGCCGCGACCACCCGGAGGCGGCCCGCGGGGATGTCGAGGACGACGGCGATCGGGGCGGGGGTGTCGAACTTCTGCATCGTGCGTTCCTTCGGCTTGTTGTTTCTGATGCCGGAAACGCTACGTTGCGTTCATGGATGTGGCAACAAGCTTGTTGCGAAGAAATGGCGTCACTGCAGGTTGATGACGGGAAATCATTGCAACGGTTGCAGGTTGAATGCAATGAGCGCAGTCGACATTCGTTGCAATGGATGGGAAGTGAACGCTATGCGCGGCGCGGGCGGTAAATCGCTGGCGGGCCCGGGCGGGGCTGCACTAGGGTCGCGGATGCGGGCGGCTCCGCGGCGTGCTTCCTTCTCCTTCCTCCTCGAAAAGAACCAGCGTG
>NZ_JBEYFP010000466.1:0-4740 GCF_040634455.1 Kitasatospora sp. NPDC007106 | reverse complement strand
GCCGCGACGACCGCCGCGACGACCGCCGCGACGACGGCCGGGCCGGGTGCCGGGACGACCCGGGCGGTCTCCCGCGCCGAGGGCCTCGCCCTCGGCGCGGGCGACGGCCTGCTGATCGACACCTGCCAGGCCGCACCCGCCTCGATGCGCCGGTTCGCCACCATGAACCCCTTCCACCGCGACCGCCGCTGGCGGATCCCGGTGCCCGGCACCGCGCAGACCTCCCAGTCGCTGGAGAACGTCTGGCAGGCGCTCAAACTCGTCGACGGCCGCACCGACCTGAGCCTGCTCGCCCGGCCCGCCGAGAAGCGGCCGCCGGACCACCTGCGCGGCCCCCGCTTCGACTACGCGGCCTCCACGGTCAGCTTCGCCGGACGCCCCACCGACCTGGTGACCGCCCGCTACCTGGTCTACCTGCCCGCCTACCTGCACGTCCTGGACCGGCTGGTGCCCGACGCCGTCGTCGCCGAGATCACCGGCGCCCTCGCCGCCGGCCGCGACGCCGTCTTCTACGACTGGGACGACAACCACGACATCGAGGACCCGCGCACCTCGTACAGCCACTCGGCGATCCTCGCCGCCTGGTTCGGCGGGCGGATCGAGGAGCTCGCCGACCGGCGGGCGGCCTGGCTCGCCGCCCGCCCGGGGTGCGCCGCCCCCTGCGGCCCGCCGCCGCTGCCCCTGACCCGCTACCGGCGGATCCACCGCCGCTGAAAGGCCGTCAGCCATGCATCTTCCCCGAGGAATAGCCGGCCCGCTCTACTGGCAGGAGCAGCGCCTGCGCGGCCGCGGCTCCGTCCGCGAGCGCCTGGAGTGGCTCCGTGCCAACCAGGAGCGCACCCCGGCCGAGATCGCCGAGCTGCAGTTCGACAAGCTCCGCGCCACCGTCCGGCACGCCTACCGGACCGTCCCGTACTACCGGCGGATCATGGACGAGCGCGGGCTGCGGGACCTGGAGTCCCCGGCCGACCTGCGCAAGCTCCCGGTGCTCAGCCGCGACGTGCTGCTCCGCGAGCAGGACGCCCTGCTCTCCTCGGAGGCCGACCGGGCCACCCTGCAGACCAACTTCTCCTCCGGTTCCACCGGCCGCCGCGCCCAGTTCCAGCAGGACGCCGACTTCCGGCTGTGGATGCGCGCCCACCAGCTGCGCACCTACGAGTGGTGCAGCGGCTGGCAGTTGGGCGACCCGTTCGTCCTGCTGTGGGGCTCCGAGATCTACTGGTCGTTCAAGCAGCTCACCGACCGGGCCGAGAACCTGCTCACCAACCGGCGGGAGTTCAACACCTTCCGGCTGTCCCCGCAGCTGATCGACTCGGTGCTCGACCGGCTGGTCCGCTTCCGGCCGGCCCTGGTCAGCACCTACTCCAACGCCATGCACCTGATCGCCAAGGAGGCCGAGCGCCGCCAGGTCCGGATCCCCGGCCTGCGCGCCGTCCAGGGCACCTCCGAACCGCTGCCGCCCGCCCTGCGGGAGACCATCGGCCGGGTGCTCGACTGCGACGTCTACGACAAGTACGGGATGCGGGAGACCAACATCGTGTCGCACGAACAGCCCGGCGGCGGGCCGATGCTGATCCAGTCCGAGAACGTCTTCGTCGAGTTCCTCGACGAGAACGGCGACCCCTGCGAGGACGGGCAGACCGGCCGGCTCGTCCTCACCACCCTCAACAACCGCTCCATGCCGCTGATCCGCTACGAGACCAGCGACCTCGCGGCGCCGCTGCCGCACACCTCCGCGCTGCCCTATCCATGCATGACCCCGGTCGCCGGTCGCCTCCAGGACCTCATCGTCACCCCGTCCGGCGACCACATCGACGCCTACCTGTTCTCGTACCTGTTCATGCGCTTCCCCGAGGTGCACTGGTTCCAGGTGGTGCAGAGCGAGCCGGACCGCCTGCAGATCAAGGTCTACACGCCGGAGGGTCTGCGCAAGGGCACCGCCACCGAACTCACCGAGCGCATCCGGCACCACACCGGCTACCCGTTCACCGTCGAGTTCGACAGCCTGACCCGCATGCCGGAGTCCTCCACCGGCAAGTTCCGCCTGTGCGTCTCCGAACTCGGCGCCGCGAGCACGGGCGGGGGTGCCCGTGCGACCGCCACGGCCTGACACCGCCCCGCTGCTGCCGCACCACGGCGAGGTGCTGCCCGAACCACCGCCCGTCCCGGCGCCCGCGCTGCCCTGGCACCCGCCGCACGACGGCACGCAGGTCCGGGCGCTGGTCGACACCCCGCTCCAGGACGGCGGCTTCGACCTCGGCCGGTTCGCCCGCTGGCTGCGCGAGGCCGACGTCCTCGACCAGGACCCGATCGAACTGCCCGGCGCCACCGTCACCCTGCCGCACGGCATGCGGCTGATCCGCCGCTTCGACGAGATCGCCATGCGCACCTACGAACGGCACGGCTACGAGCAGTACGACTACCCGATGCTCGTCCCCGACTCGGTGCTCGAACCCACCCGGCGGATCATGTCGCTGGAGGGCTCCCTGCTGTACGCCGGGGACGACGGCGACTGGGCCGCCGACCGGCGCCGCATGGTGCTCACCCCGACCGGCGAGGGCGCCGTCTACACCCACTGGGCGCGGATCGTCCGCTCCCGCCACGACCTGCCGCTGCGCACCTACCGCCGGGCCCGCTACTTCCGCCCGGCCCGCTCCGGCCGCAGCGTCTTCCGGGCGATCGAGGCCCCCGACATCTACGAGTTCCAGGCCTGCTACGCCGACGCCGAGCAGGCCCGCGAGGGCCTCGCCGACGCCGTCGCCATGGCGGACCGGCTCTGCACCGAGATGCACGTCCCGGTGCTGTGGTCCCGGCGGCCCCCGTGGACGAACAACACCGCCGTCTCCGAGACCACCATCGGCGGCGACGTGCCGCTGCCGCACGGCGGCACCCTGCAGACCGGCTGCCTCTACGGCCAGGGCAGCCGCTTCTCCGAGCTGTACGACGTCGGCTTCCGCGAAGGCGCCGAACGCCGGCACACCCACCACGTCACCGGCGCGCTCACCCGCCGCCTGGTGCTGACCCACCTGATGCTCGGCATGGACTCCGAGGGCGGACTGCTCGTCCACCCCGACCTCGCCCCCGTGCACGTGGCGCTCACCCTCACCACCGACGACGCCGAGCAGCAGGCCGAGGCCGGCCGGCTGGTCGACCTGCTCACCGCCCGCGGCCTGCGCTGCGAACTGCGGGCCGGTGAGGGCCGCACGGCCGCCGGCCGGCACCACCGCCGCTGGCGCCGCCAGGGCGTGCCGCTCCGGGTCTACCTGCAGCCGCGGCGGCGCCCCGGCGACCGGATCCGGGCCGTCGTGGTGCGCTGCGACACCCGCGAGGAGGCCGTGCTGCTGCCCGACGACCTCGGCTCGCTGGCCGCCCTGCTGCCCGCCGCCGTCGCCGAGGTCGGCGCCGGCTACCTGCGGCGGGCCCGCGGCTTCGCCCGCCGCCAGTGCCGGCCCGTCGACCGCGCCGACACCGCCCGCGAGGTGCTCGCGGAGCGCGGCGTCGCCGTCGCCCCGCTCGCCGACACCCGGGAGAGCGTGCTGGAGGTCGCCGGCTGGGGACTCGGCGAGGTGCTCGGCTTCCGCGAGGCCTCCGAGGCCGCGCCCTGCGCCGTCACCGGGCGGCCCACCACCTCCGTCGCCTACATCTCGCCGCGGACGTGACCGCCCCGCCCCGCCCCGGCGGCCCGCCCCCGCTGCGGGTCGTCGTGGTCACCGGAGCCCCCGGTGCCGGCAAGACCGAGGTCGGCCGCCGGCTGGTCCGCCGCTACCGCGGCCCCGCCGCGCTGATCGACACCGACACCGCCGCCGACGTCTACCCCTGGCGCGCCGACGAGCGCCAGTACGCGCTGATCGACCGCAACCTGCGCGCCCTGCTCGCCTCCTACCGGGAGTGGGGCGCCGAGGTCGTCGTGGTCAGCGGCGTCATGCTGCCCGGACGCACCCTCGACCGCTTCGCCGACCTGCTCGCCGACCCGGACCTGGAGTGGGTCTTCTACGGCCTGCGGGCCGGCCCCGGGCAGCTCGCCGCCCGCATCCGCGGCGACCACAAGATGCAGGAGGCCGACGGCCGGCTCGCCTGGGGCCACCTCGACGCCGAGGTGCCGGGCGTCCCCGGGGTGCGGCTGGTCGACACCGACCGCCTGACCCTGGACGGCGTGGTCGACACCATCGCCGCCCGGGAGGCCGCCGACCTGGCTCCCCGGGCGGTCGCCCCGCCGGTGCCCGCGCCCTCCGTGTCCGCCTCTCCGGTGCCCGGCGCGCCGACCCGGCGGGTCACCGCCGAGGAGGCCGCCGCGGTCTGCCGGGCGGCCCTCGCCGGGGCGGGCTTCCCGGCCCGGACGGCCGCCGCGACCGCGGACGACCTGGTCGCCGCCGAACTCACCGGGCGGCCCTCGCACGGCCTGCTGCGGGTGCCCGAGTACCTGGCGGAGGCGGCGGCCGGACGGCTCGCCCCGGCGGCCCGGCCCCGGGTCCGCCGCACCGGCCCGACCACCTCGCTGCTGCTCGGCGCCGACGCCCCCGGCGCCGAGGTCCGCCGCCGCCTGGTGGCGGAGCTCTCCCGCGCCGCGGACCTCGGCCCGGTCGTGGTCGGGCTGCGCGGCGCCGGGCACCTCGGCCGGCTCGCCCCGCTCGGCCGGGAGGTCGCCGAGCGCGGGCTCGTCCTGCTCGGCTTCGTCAACTTCCGCGGCGCCGGCGCCCGGGTCGCCCCGGCCGGCTCCACGGGCTGCGCCAGATCGTCGAC
>NZ_JBEYFP010000465.1:0-4743 GCF_040634455.1 Kitasatospora sp. NPDC007106 | reverse complement strand
ATTTTTTTTTTTTTGTTTTAATCCTCAGCCCCCCGCTCGGCCGTCTCACGCGTCCTCGCGGACGCGGTGCGCCCTACTTGATGCGGTTGCCCGCCGAGCGCAGCTGCTGCGCCGCCTCGAGCACGCGGGAGGCCATGCCGGCCTCGGCCAGCTTGCCCCAGGTGCGCGGGTCGTAGGTGTTCTTCTTGCCGACCTCGCCGTCGACCTTCAGCACGCCGTCGTAGTTGCGGAACATGTGGTCCACGACCGGGCGGGTGAAGGCGTACTGGGTGTCGGTGTCCAGGTTCATCTTCACGACGCCGTTCTCCAGCGCGGTGGCGATCTCCTCGGCGGTCGAGCCCGAGCCGCCGTGGAAGACGAAGTCGAACGGGTCGGCCTTGCCGTACTGCTTGCCGATCTCGGCCTGGAGCTCCGCGAGCAGCTCCGGCTTCAGCACGACGTTGCCCGGCTTGTACACGCCGTGCACGTTGCCGAAGGAGGCGGCCAGCAGGTAGCGGCCCTTCTCGCCCAGGCCGAGCGCCTCGGCGGTGCGCACCGCGTCGTTGACCGTGGTGTACAGCTCGTCGTTGATCTCGTGCGAGACGCCGTCCTCCTCGCCGCCGGTCGGGGTGATCTCGACCTCGAGGATGATCTTCGCGGCGGCGGCCTGGGCGAGCAGCTCCTGCGCGATCGCCAGGTTGTCGGCCAGGGTCTCGGCCGAGCCGTCCCACATGTGCGACTGGAACAGCGGGTTCAGGCCCTTGGCCACGCGCTCGGCGGAGACCGCCAGCAGCGGGCGGACGTAGCCGTCCAGCTTGTCCTTCGGGCAGTGGTCGGTGTGCAGCGCGACCGTGACGTCGTACTTCGCGGCCACGATGTGCGCGAACTCGGCCAGCGCGACGGCGCCGGTCACCATGTCCTTGTTGTGCTGGCCGCCCAGGAACTCCGCACCACCGGTGGAGATCTGGATGATGCCGTCGCTCTCGGCCTCGGCGAAGCCGCGCAGCGCGGCGTGCAGGGTCTGCGACGAGGTCACGTTGATGGCCGGGTAGGCGAACTTGCCCGCCTTGGCCCGGTCCAGCATCTCGTTGTAGACCTCGGGAGTTGCGATGGGCATGCGAATTCGCTCCTGTCGGTGTGGGGCGATCGAACGACGCTGTCCGATGCTCTTACGCCTCTGGCTCACGGCGTGCTTCGCGGTACGAGAAGAGGGTGGTCCTCGACCGCAGGCCGGACACCGGGGCCATCTTCCCAGACTCACCCTCCGCGGTCACCCACGGCCCGCCAGTCGGGACGCGAACGGCGCCTACGCGCCAGTAGCCCCACGGGCCCGCCCGGCCGGGGCCGCGGCCGCCGCTCCTTAAGCCGTCTTCAACAGCAGGGCGCTATCCTGCGCGCGTGGACTACAACCAGCTCGCCGTCAATCTCCTCGACGCCAAATCGCTGATCTCGTCGCTGGGCGCCATCGGCCTGCTCGCGATCATCTTCGCCGAGACCGGCCTGCTGGTCGGGTTCTTCTTCCCCGGTGACTCGCTGCTGATCCTCGCGGGTGTGGCCGCCTCCGGCGCGGCCTCCTCGGTGCTCGGCGAGGGCGCCAGGCTGCCGATCGCCCTGCTGCTGATCGGGGCGCCGCTCTGTGCCATCGCCGGTGCGCAGCTCGGCCACTTCATCGGGGCCAAGCTCGGCCCCCGGATGTTCGACAAACCCGAGTCGAAGATCTTCCGCCGCGAGTACGTGGTGAAGGCCGAGTACTACTTCGAGAAGTTCGGCCCGGCCAAGGCCGTGGTGATGGCCCGCTTCATCCCGATCGTGCGGACCTTCCTCAACCCGGTCGCCGGCACCCTGGAGATGCCGGCCCGGACCTTTTTCGTCTGGAACGCCGTCGGCGCCGTGCTGTGGACCGAGTCCATGCTGCTGATCGGCTACTTCTTCGGCGACGCTATGGCTCCGGTGATCGACAAGTACCTGATCCCCGCGATGGCGCTGATCATCCTGATCTCGATCTCCCCGATCATCATCGAGGTGATCCGCGAGCGCCGGAAGAAGAAGGCCGGCGGCGACGTCCCGGCGGCGGAGCCGGTCAGCACCGGCCGCCACCGCAAGAACTGACGGGCCCCTGCCCGCCCCGGACACGGCAACGGCCGGTGTGACACGTGGTTTCACGTGAAACACCGGCCGTCACCGTTTCCGGCCCCCGTACCGGCCCGATCCGGGCGGCACGGGGCCGTACGGGCTCAGAGGCCCAGGTCGTCCAGGGTGTAGGCG
Source organism: Kitasatospora sp. NPDC007106 (assembly GCF_040634455.1). Taxonomy (NCBI): domain Bacteria; kingdom Bacillati; phylum Actinomycetota; class Actinomycetes; order Kitasatosporales; family Streptomycetaceae; genus Kitasatospora; species Kitasatospora sp. NPDC007106. Next base: position 2,499 of record NZ_JBEYFP010000465.1, on the reverse strand, counting down.
GTCACGTACGGCAGGCCGGTCTCCGCGATCGCCGGGGCCGCGCCGCGCTCCACGATCACCGCGACGCCGACCACCTCGGCGCCCGCCTCGCGCAGCGCCTCCACGGCGGTGAGCACCGAGCCGCCGGTGGTGGAGGTGTCCTCGACCGCCAGCACCCGGCGGCCCTTCACGTCCGGGCCCTCGATCCGGCGCTGCAGGCCGTGCGCCTTGCCCGCCTTGCGGACCACGAACGCGTCCAGCTTCCGGCCGCGGGCGGCGGCGGCGTGCAGCATCGCGGTCGCCACCGGGTCGGCGCCCAGGGTCAGGCCGCCGACCGCGTCGAACTCGAGGTCCGCCGCGGCGTCCAGCATCACCCGGCCGACCAGCGGCGCCGCCTCGGCGTCCAGCGTGATCCGGCGCAGGTCGACGTAGTAGTCGGCCTCCAGCCCGGAGGAGAGGGTGACCTTGCCGTGCACGACGGCCTTGTCCTTGATCTGCGCCAGCAGGGCGTCGCGGTCCTCAGTGCTCATGAGCAGCCAGTCTAAGGGCCGCCACCCTCCGCTCAGCGACGGCGCAGCGCCCGCACCAGCACCACGGCACCGCCGATCAGCGCCACCCCGCCGCCGATCACCCAGGGCATCGCACTGCGCTCGCCGGCCCCGCCGGTGAGCAGCGTGGGCTCCGGGCCGCCCCAGCGGCTGGCCGCCCGGGCGCGGGCACTGCGGGCCGGGGGAGTCGGCGCGTAGCGGCCGTGCGGCGGCGCGTGGTCCACCTCCTCCGCCGAGCGGCCCACGATCGACCGCCGCACCGGCCCGGACGCCGCCGGCTCCGGCTGGTACTCGAACCCCGCGGGCTCCGGCTCGGGCGAGGGCAGCGGCTCGTCCTCGTCCGAGAAGGCGATCAGGTCGGACAGGTCGTCGTCGAGGTCCCGCTCCGCCCGGTCGTCCAGGTAGACCACGGTCGCCCCGGGCTCCTCCTCGTCCCCGGACTCGCCGTCGGGCCCCCCGGGCTCCTCCGCCTCCGCGGCGGCCTCCTGCGGCTCCTCGACAGGCTCGGCCTCAGGCTCAGCCTCTGCCTCAGGCTCCTCGACGGCCTCGGCGGCGGGCTCCTCGACAGAGGGCTCCTGGACAGGGACGGCCGGCGTCTCGGGCTCCTCGGCCTCCTCGGCCTCCTGGGCCGACTCCGCGGGCTCCGCGGCCTCTGCGGCAGTCTCCCGCAGCTCCTCGACGGCGGGCTCCTCGACGGGGGCGGGCTCCGCCCCTGCCTCGACGGCAGGCTCTTCGACGAGCGGCTCGACGGCCTCGGCGGCAGGCTCCTCGACGGGGGCGGTCGGCGTCTCGGGCTCTTCCGCCTCCGCGGCAGCCTCCTGCGGCTCCTCGACAGGGGCGGGCTCGGGCTCAGGCTCAGCGTCTGCCGCAGGCTCCTCGACGGCCTCGGCGGCGCGCTCCTCGACGGCGGCGGGCTCGGCCTCCGCCTCGACGGCAGGCTCTTCGGCGGTCTCGGCGGCGGGCTCCGCCCCCGCCTCGGCCTCGGCGGGCTCGGCAGCCGTCTCCTCGGCCGTCTCCTCGGTTTCGTCGTCCGCCGGCGGCAGGACGGCGTCCGGGCCGGCGCCGGCCTCGACGGCGAGGGCGGCGACGAGGCGGTCGAGAAGTCTGCGGCCGGCCGTCTCCAGGACGTCGTCCGGGAACTCGGCGAGGCGGCCCTCGGCGCTCAGGTCTCCGGCGAAGCGCATGACGCTGCCGTCCGCGTGGTCGTGCACGCTGACCCGCACGGTCGCGGTGACCTCGCCGGAGCCCCGGACCTCCTCGCCCTCGGCGAGCGCGGTGAGCACGCCCTCGCGTCCGGGGATCAGCGAGAGCGAGCCGCGGTAGGTGATGGTGGAGCTGCCGACGCGCAGCCGCAGCCGCCCGTCGACCTGCCCGTCCGGTGTGCGGGACGTCCCGGCGTCGGTGCTCAGGCCGGGGACGCAGCGGGCCAACAGCTCGCTGTCCTGCAGGACCTGCCGGACGGCGTTGGCCGGCAGCGGGACGACAACCTCATGCTCCATACCGGCGAGCCTACCCACCCGGGTGCCCGGTGCGGGGGGTTGGCGTCGGGTCGATCCGCGGAGGTTCGGCAGCTGTACACGGACGGCCCCCGCAGCCCTGCCGCCGCGGGCGGGCCGGGCGGGCGGCGGGGGCTCAGCCGAGCAGCCGGTAGGGGGCCGGCAGCCGTGCGGGGCGGCGGGCCGCGAGTCTCGCGGCGGACTCCCGGAGTCCGTCGGTGGTGAGGGCCCGCGGCGGCGGGGCGTCCCGGCCGAGGGAGAGCACCGGTTGGCTGCGGGCGGCCAGCAGGAAGGCCGGGCGGGGCGCGGCCGCGGGGGTGTGCGGGCAGGACGGCGGTGCGCCGGGCGGGGCCTGGTAGGCGACGGTGCGCAGGCCGTCGGCGCGCAGTCCGGCCTCCGCCGTCCACAGGCCGCGGGCGACGGCGCCGCCGCGGACGGCGAGCCGGCCGCCGGGGGCGAGCCGTCCGGCCGCCAGC
>NZ_JBEYFP010000464.1:0-4744 GCF_040634455.1 Kitasatospora sp. NPDC007106 | reverse complement strand
CGGCGGGCCTGCTGCGGGACCCGTCCGGGGACGGGGCGCGAGGGGCCGCGGACGGCTCCGACGGCGACGGGCCGGGTGCCGGCCAGCTCCTCCGGGGGCAGCGTGGTGGCGTCCCGGGCGACCCGTTCGTCGGTGCGGCCGATCAGCCAGTCGCGGCTGGGGACGACCAGGCCGGCCGGGGTGAAGGCGATCTTGCGGAGCTCGGCGTACGGGCCGTTGTCCTTGCGCCACATGGAGGCGACGATGTCGACGGCCTCCTGCGGGGTCTCGGCGAACTCCAGCCCGGCGTAGACCGGGGCGCACGCGTCGAGGCCGACGTCCTGGGCGGTGAGGCGGCGGCCGAGCCGCCGGGTGAAGACCTCGGCGATCAGTGCCGGGGTCGCACCGCGGGGCTGCTGGCCGCGCAGCCAGCGGGTCACCGAGGTCTTGTCGTAGCGCAGGTCGAGGCCGTGCTCCAGGCCGAGCTGGTCGACCCGGCGGGCCAGACCGGCGTGCGAGAAGCCGGACTCCTCGATGAGCGCGGCGAGTTGCGGGTTCTGGGTGCGGTGGTTCCCGGTGGCTGTCTCCACCGGGCGGTCGTCGTCTTCGTCGGACACCTGCGGAGGGGCCCCGGCCTGCACTACGTGCGGGTCGAGCGCATCGAGCGGTCCGAACGCCGGGCTGTCGGTCACAGGCCGTTGGGGCATGTCAGTCAACACCTCTCGAGCGCCGCTCCGGTCCCCCCGGTTTCGGGCGACGCCCCCTGTCGGGAATCGGCGTGACAGTAGCGAGCATTCGGGCGCTATGGGTCGATTCGGGCGTGCAATCCTCCGAACGGGTGATGCAAGGGCGCCCGTTACGGGGAAGCGGGCGCACACGGGGTTTGGCTTGCACCACCGGTGCGCCCTGGGCCCGGCCATGGCGTCCCACCACACCCGCCGGGGCCTACCTGTGTCCTCCGGACACATGGGAGCGGGGGCTCGGGATTCCTACCGTTCTCGGCCATGGACACCACTTCAGCCACCGCCCCGCCGGCGGCCCTGCGGGGCCGGACGGCACTGGTCACCGGAGCCGCCTCCGGGATCGGCCGGGCCTGCGCCGAGGCCTTCGCCGCGGCCGGCGCACGGGTGTACGTCGTCGACGTCGCCGCCGCCCCGGCCGAGGAGCTCGCCGGGCGGATCGGCGGGGTCGCCGTCGTCGCCGACCTCTCCGACCCGCAGGCGGTGGAGGCCCTGCCGGACGACGCCGACATCGTCGTCAACAACGCCGGCCTGCAGCACGTAGCCCCGCTGCACGAGTTCCCGACCGAGCGGTTCGCGCTGATCCAGCGGGTCATGGTGGAGGCACCGTTCCGGATCATCCGCCGCACCCTGCCGCACATGTACGGGAACGAGTGGGGACGGATCGTCAACATCTCCTCGGTGCACGGGCTGCGCGCCAGCGCCTTCAAGTCGGCGTACGTGACCGCCAAGCACGGGCTGGAGGGGCTCAGCAAGACCGCCGCCCTGGAGGGCGCCCCCCACGGCGTCACCAGCAACTGCATCAACCCGGGCTACGTGCGCACCGCCCTGGTGGAGCGGCAGGTCGCCGCCCAGGCCCTGGCGCACGGCATCCGCGAGGACGAGGTGGTGGAGCAGATCATGCTCGACCGCACCGCCGTCAAGCGGCTGATCGAGCCCGACGAGGTCGCGCAGCTCGCGCTCTGGCTCTGCTCCCCGTCCGCCTCCTACATCACCGGCGCCAGCCTGCCCGTGGACGGCGGCTGGACGGCCCACTGACCCGGCCCCTCCCGGCCTCCGTCCCGCGGGCCCCCGCCCGTACCCTCCCGCACAGCCCCTCCCCCGAGAACAGGTGACCCCATGGCCCACTCTCCCGACGTCGCGAGACCAGGCTCCCCGCTCTGGAAGGTGGTCGGCGCCAGCCTCATCGGCACCACCGTCGAGTGGTACGACTACTTCCTCTACGGCACCGCCGCCGCCCTCGTCTTCGGCAAGGTGTTCTTCCCCGACAGCGACCCGCTGACCGGCACCCTGCTCTCCTTCCTCACCTACGCCATCGGCTTCGCCGCCCGCCCGCTGGGCGCCCTGGTGTTCGGGCACTTCGGCGACCGGATCGGCCGCAAGCGGCTGCTGGTGCTGAGCCTGCTGCTGATGGGCGGCGCGACCACGCTGATCGGCTGCCTGCCGACGTACCGCCAGATCGGCGTCGCCGCGCCGCTGCTGCTCACCGCGCTGCGGCTGGTGCAGGGCTTCGCGCTGGGCGGCGAGTGGGGCGGCGCGGTGCTGCTGGTCTCCGAGCACGGCGACCGGGCGCGGCGCGGCTTCTGGGCGTCCTGGCCGCAGGGCGGCGCCCCGGCCGGCAACCTGCTGGCGGCTGGCGTGCTGTCGCTGATGACGGCGACCCTGTCGGACGAGGCCTTCCTCTCCTGGGGCTGGCGGGTGCCGTTCCTGCTCTCCGCGGTGCTGGTCGCGGTCGGCCTGTGGATCCGGCTCGCGGTGGACGAGTCGCCGCTGTTCCAGCAGGCGCTCCGGGCGGCGAAGGCCCGGACGTCCGTGGAGCAGCCGCCGCTGGTCGCGGTGCTGCGCAACCACTGGCGGGACGTGCTGGTCGCCATGGGCGCCCGGATGGCGGAGAACATCTCGTACTACGTGATGACCACCTTCGTGCTGGCGTACGCGGTCGGGCACGTCCACCTGCCGAAGCAGACCGCGCTGAACGCGGTGCTGATCGCCTCCGCGGTCCAGTTCGCGCTGATCCCGCTGTTCGGCGCGCTCTCCGACCGGATCGGCCGCAAGCCGGTGTACCTGGCCGGCGCGGTCGGCGTGGGCGTCTGGGCGTTCGTCTTCTTCGGCATGGTCGACACGAAGTCCTTCGGCGCGCTGGTCGCGGCGATCACGATCGGCCTGGTCTTCCACAGCGCGATGTACGCCCCGCAGGCGGCGTTCTTCTCCGAGCTGTTCGCCACCCGGATGCGGTACTCCGGCGCCTCGATCGGTGCCCAGTTCTCCTCGGTCGCGGCCGGCGCCCCCGCCCCGCTGATCGCCACCGCGCTGCTCAAGGACTACGGCAGCTCGACCCCGATCGCGGTGTACGTGGCGATCGCGGCCGTGATCACCGTCCTCGCGGTGCTCTGCTCCCGGGAGACCCGCGGCGAGGACCTCGCCGACACCGAGCCGGCCCGCGAGGGCGTGCCGGTCGGCTGACCCGCCGGCGCGGCCCGGGGCGACTCCCCGCCCCGGGCCGGGCCGCTCCCGGACCGCACGGATGAATGGCACGATGGCCCGCACCATGAACGAGCCCCCCGAGAGCGCCGCCCCCGCCCTGCGCCGGCTGATCGACCTGCTCGCCTCCGGCGCGGCCACCGAGGACTTCGCCGAGGTGCTCTCCGAGGCGCGCCGGCAGGGCGCGTCCGCTGCCGTCCTCGCCGAGATCGACGCCGCCGCCTGGCAGGCCCTGCGGGTGCACCGGACGCTGCGCCAGCACCGGCGCCGCGAGGCGGAACTGACGGCGCTCTTCGACACCGCCGGCGACCTCGCCGCCTCCCGCGACCTGGACGCCGTGCTGCAGGCCATCGTCCGCCGGGCCCGGATGCTGCTCGGCACCCACACCGCGTACCTCACCCTCCCCGACGAGGAGGCCGGGGACACCTACATGCGGGTCACCGACGGCTCGGTCTCCCAGCTCTTCCAGACCCTGCGGCTCAGCCTCGGCGACGGCCTCGGCGGGCTGGTCGCGCAGACCGCCCGGCCGTACGCCACCCCCGACTACCGCACCGACGAGCGGTTCCACCACACCGGCACCATCGACGCCGGCGTGCTGGACGAGGGCCTGGTCGCGATCATCGGCGTGCCGCTGCTGCTCGGCGGCCGGGTGATCGGCGTGCTGTTCGCCGCCGACCGCTCCCCGCGGGCCTTCTCCCCCGACGAGGTGGCGCTGCTCTGCACCCTCGCCGCGCACGCCGCCGTCGCCCTGGACACCGCGAAGGCGCTCGCCGACACCCGGGCCGCGCTCACCGACCTCGCCGCCGCCAACCACGTCATCCAGGCGCACGCCGCCGCCGTCCAGCGCGCCGAACAGGCCCACGACCGGCTCACCGACCTGGTGCTGCGCGGCGCCGAGGCCGCCGACGTCGCCGCCGAGGTCGCCACCCTGCTCGGCGGCGAGGTCGCCGTCCACGACAGCGACGGGCACCCGCTCACCGGCCGCCCCGGCCCGGACGGCGCCGCGGGCCCGTCCCGGCACCTCGCCGACGCCTTCGCCGCCTCCCGCACCGAGGGCCGCGCGGTGCGCCGCGGTGAGGACTGGGTCTGCGCCGCCCTGGCCGGCCACGACCTGCTCGGCGGCCTCGTGCTGCGCGGCCGCGCCGACCTCGACGACGCCGACCGGCGGATCTTCGAACGGGCGAGCGTGGTCACCGCGCTGCTCCTGCTGCTGCGGCGCTCCGTCGCCGAGACGGAGAACCGCGTTCGCGGCGAACTCCTCGCCGACCTGCTCACCGCACCCGACCGCGACCCCGCCGGCCTCACCGCCCGCGGCCGCCGGCTCGGCGTCGACCTCGGCCGCCGCCACCTCGTGCTCGTCGCCGAGGCCGACCCCGCCGACCGCTCCCGGCTCGCCGGGGCCGCCGCCCGCCACCTCTTCGGCACCCGCGGCATCAGCGCCGAGCACGGCGAGGCCGTCGTGCTGCTGCTGCCCGACGACGGCACCGCGCCCGACCGGGCCGCCGCCGACGCCGCCGAACGCCTCGCCCGGCTCGCCGGCTGCC
>NZ_JBEYFP010000463.1:0-4751 GCF_040634455.1 Kitasatospora sp. NPDC007106 | reverse complement strand
GGCCGGACGTCCGGGCCGGAGCGGGCCGCCGAGGGCGGAGCCTCCCGCCCGGCGGCGCTGCGCGCGGCCAGCAGGGCGACCGCCCGGGCCGCGGCGGGTTCGGGAACTCCCAGGTCGGCGGCGCGCTGCTGGCAGATCGAGCACCAGACCGGGCTGGCCGGGCCGTCGCTGTAGGCGAGCGACTCGGGCGGCAGGTAGCTGAGCGAGCACTCCCGGCAGACGAACACGGACCTCATCCGTACACCACCCCCGCGCCGCCGCACCGACCGCACGGCGACCAGTACCGGTGCTCGCGGTGCACCTGCCAGCCGCTGCCGTCCGCCTCCACCGTGTGCTGCACCTTCTCGGTGCCGCGCCGCCCGGCACATCCCGGGCACACCTGGGGTTCGGCCACAACACCACCTCCTGTGATCAGACGGTAGCGCGCCGCAGCCATGATCGGTGGCGCATCGTCAGTCGCGCCCCGTGCAGGGCGGGTTGACGTCGCGCCGCACACCGGGAGCACCGGCGGGTCACAGGCCGACGGCGCCGTCGATGCGTTCGCGCAGCAGGTCCGCGTGGCCGTTGTGGCGGGCGTACTCCTCGATCATGTGGACGAGCACCCAGCGCAGCGACACCGGGCCTCGCCAGTCGTCCAGGCCCTCCACGTCCAGGTGCGGTGCCTCGGCCGCGAACCGCTCGGCGAAGGCGACCTCGTCCCGCCACGCCTGCCACGAGGCCCGGACGACCTCCGGATCGTCGGTGGCACCGTCGAAGTCCCCGTCCGGGTCGGCCTCCGAGACGAACAGCGCCGGCGCGTCCTGCCCGGCCAGGACCCGGCGGAACCAGCGCCGCTCCACCTCCGCGAGGTGCCGGACGAGGCCGAGCAGCGAGAGGGTGGACGGCTCCGCCGAACGCCGGGCCAGCCCGGTGGAGAGTCCGCGGCACTTCAGCTCCAGGGTGTGCCGCTGGGCGGCCAGCATGTCGGTGAGCAGCGGGCGTTCGTCTCCGGTCGCGGGGCCGGCGAAGCGGCGGGCGCGGTCGGCGGGGTCGAAGGATTCCGCACGGCGGGTCGGTGGGGTCATACCGACATCCTGGCCGCTGCCGCGGCGCTGCGGAAGCCCGGGCCGAGGCGCGGACGAGTGCCCGGCCGCATGGCAGCTGCCGGGCACCCGCGGTGCCGCCCGTGTGCGCGAGCGGACCCGACACAGCGAGGCGTGAAGCACCTGTTCCACCAGGTGACAGACCCGCCTCCCCAGGAGCGGACACTGTCCCACGGCCGCCCGTTCCCTGGGAAGGGCTGCACCCGAAGCAATTCGCGCCGGGCGACCCGGGACCCGCCGGGTCGAGACGGTGCCGGCCGGGCAGGGCCTCCGGCAGGTCGGACCGGCGGCCGGCTCAGCGGATCGGCATTCCTCCGTGCGGGCTGTTGACCGTCAGCGGCAGGGACCCTTCCGCCAGGTAGAAGTGCCCGGGGACGTGTTCGATGTGGAGGTGGCCGCCGTCCTCGGCCGCAGCCATGCCGCGCAGGTCGTCCGCGAGCACCTCCCTGCCGGCGGCATCACCGCTGATCACGAGGAGTCGCCGCGCCGGATCCAGATGGACGAGGACGCCCGGGCCTGCGGTCCTCCTGGCCTCCACCCCCGCCAGGGCGTCGGTGTCCGGCGAGGGCGCGGCGGCGAGCAGCCCCTCGCCCTCGGCCACCGCGCCCGCCAGGCCGCTCAGTTCCTCGGCCGAGGCCGTGAGATCCACTTCGCCGTACACGGGGTCACGGGTGAGCCTCACGCGGTCAGCACTCCTTCAGGATCGGGCTCCCATCATGGCGGTCGGCTGCCGGAGTTCGGACGTTCCCGTCCGGGTGTGCCGGGGGTGGCTACCGGTGCGTCCCGATCGCGCCGGCGGACAGGAGGTCGGCGAGGAGGGGGCGGAAGTGGTCGAAGGCGGGGGTGTCGGTGTCGGTGGTCTTCGCCAGGTCGTCCCAGCGGCGGACGGCGACGGCGTCGGCCGCGGCGGGCAGGGCTGCGAAGGCGGCGGCCTCCTCGGCGGCCATCGGGCCGCCCTGCACCCGGAGGGTGTGCTCGGAGGCTTCGGACAGGCCGGCCCGGTACGCCGGCTCCACCGCGCACAGGTAGCGCTTGGCGGCGACGTGCAGCCGGATCGGTTCGGTGACCTCGGGGCCGAACCAGCGGGCGAGCCAGTCGGCGCCGGTGTGGCTGTGGCGGTTGTCGGTGCCGGCCGTCAACTGCGCGCCGGTGACGGCGCCGTGGAAGTGGCCGACGTCGTGCAGCAGGGCGGCCGCCACCAGGTGCGGCGGTGCTCCGTCCCGGTGGGCGAGGACGGCGGCCTGCAGCATGTGTTCGGCCTGGGTGACGGCCTCGCCGAGGTACTCCTCGGCGCCCTCGCCCTCGAAGAGTTCCTGGAGGGTGTCCAGGGCCTCGGTGTGGCGGTCCAGGACGGCGAGGGCGGAGCCGAGGGAGTCGAGGTCGGCGTAGCAGCCCTGGAGGTGGCGGTGGCCGTCGCGGTCGAAGGCGGTGCGGGCGTGCAGCAGCCGGGTGTTGTCGAAGACCAGGCAGTCGCCGGGGTCGAGGCGGAAGGTGAGCTGCAGTTCGGGGCGCAGGATGATCGCGGCGAAGCGGCGGTAGGCGGCGTAGAAGGCGTCGAGGTCGGCGGCGGGCAGCCGCAGGGTGCCGATGGAGCGGTTGTTGAACCGGATCTCGCGGATCCGGCCGAGGGCGTCGGTCTCGATCAGCGGCCGCTCGGCGTGCAGTTCGGTGGTGCGGTCGCGGAAGGCGAACGGGACGGGTGTCCGGGTGAGCAGCGCGAAGTCCTCGGGTGCCTCGGTGCGCAGCAGGTCGGCGGCGGCGAAGCCGTCGACCAGGCCGGAGTCGCCGCCCTCGGCGGCGTTCTCCAGGCAGTGCAGCAGTTGCAGGGTGGGCACCGGGTCGCGGTAGGGGTTGTCGGTGTGCGGGGTGATGGCGGCGCTGGTGAAGGCGAGGTTGTTGGGGTCGGGTTCGACGCGGACGTCGAAGAGTTCGCCGTAGTTGGTGACCCGGACGTGGCCGAAGGTGCGGGCGACGGCGAGCACCTGCCGGTCGGTGGTGGGGACGCCGCGCAGCACGGCGAAGCCGAGGTGCCGGACGGCGCGCAGCACGGCGGCGCGTTCGGCGGGGTCGGCGAGGTGGGCGTCCCAGTGGGCCTCGGGGAGGCCGGCGGCGAAGTCGGCGGCGCGCCACAGCCGTTTGGCCGCCTCGGTGCGGTGGTCGCCGGGGTGCCGGCCGGCGGTCTCCGGTCCGTGCCCGTCCGGGGCGGCGGCCGCGAGCCAGGTGAGCGGGTAGCGGGAGCGGTGGCCGTCGGTCCAGAGCACGGCCAGGTGGCCGTCCCGCTCGGTGCTCTCCCGGACGGCGAGGTCGGCGGGCAGGTCGGTGATCTGGAACAGCTTCTGGCCGTTGCCGGGCTCGCGGCACTCGTCGCAGGGGCAGTTGTCGCGCAGCCAGTAGCCGGACAGGGCACGGGGATCGGACATGCGGGGTCCTTCGGTGGGCGGCCATCGCGGGCCGAGTTGTACAGGCAACTCACCTTCGTCGGCGACCCTGCCGAAGGCCGGTGACCAACCCCGGACTTCCGGGTTAAGGGAAGGGAAACAGCAGGCCACGGGCGGGAGGACGGGAGCGGCGGAGCCACCCGTTCGGGTGAGTCTGCGGCATGTCGACCGTGCGGCGGTGCGCAGCACGGGCCGACGATGGGCCCGACCGCCGTCCGCGTCCGCCGACCTGGAGATCCCCATGATCCGCCGGACCATGTCCGCCGCCCGCCTGCTGGCCGGCGTCACCGCCCTCACCGCAGTCCTCGCCACCGCCGCCGGGTGCGGCTCCGACCCGGCACCGACCACCGGCGCCGCACCGTCCGGCCCGGCGAGCGGCGCCCCGATCGCCTGCAACGGCTCCGGGCAGCTGCTCGGAGCGGGCTCCACCGCGCAGGCGAACGCCATCGACATCTGGAAGGTCGCCTTCGGCACCGCCTGCCCGGACATCACCGTCACCTACGGCGGCGGCGGTTCGGGGGCGGGCGTGCAGCAGTTCAACCAGGGCAAGGTGACCTTCGCCGGTTCGGACGCCCCGCTGAAGCCGGAGGAGGTCACCGCCTCGAAGCAGGTGTGCACCGGCGGGCAGGGCATCGACCTGCCGATGGTCGCCGGCCTGATCTCGATCGTCTACAACGTCGACGGCGTCGACGACCTCGTGCTCGACGCCCCGACCGTCGCCAAGATCTTCAACGGGCAGATCACCAAGTGGAACGACCCGGCGGTCGCCGCCCTCAATCCGGGCGCCACGCTGCCGAACACCACGATCCAGAGCTTCCACCGCGGCGACGACTCGGGCACCACCGCGAACCTCACCGCCTACCTCGCGGCGGCCGGCAACGGCACCTGGCCGTACCCGCCGAGCAAGACCTGGGCCGGGCAGGGCGGCCAGTCCGCCAACGGCTCGGCCGGCGTGTCCGCCCAGGTGAAGCAGGTCCAGAACTCGATCGGTTACGTCGAACTCTCCTTCGCCCAGACCAACGGCCTCAGGAGCGCCGCGATCAGCACCGGTGCCCCGCAGCCGGTCACCGCGACGGCCGCCAACGCGGCCACCACCTTCGCCGGCGCCACGGTCGCGGGCACCGGCAGCGACCTCGCCCTGAACCTCGACTACGCGACCAAGGCTGCCGGCGCCTACCCGATCGTCCTGGTGACGTACGAGATCGTCTGCGACAAGGGCAACAAGTCCGGC
>NZ_JBEYFP010000462.1:0-4755 GCF_040634455.1 Kitasatospora sp. NPDC007106 | reverse complement strand
CCAAGACCGGGTATCCGACGCTGCCGCTGGAGCAGCAGCGGATGCGGCTGCTGGGCGGTCTGGCGATGCTCGCGCAGCGCACCCAGGCCGAGGTCACCTGTGTCTTCGACGGGCAGGACCTCGACGTCCCGGTGATCATGGCGCCGCCGCGAGGGGTCCGGGTGCGCTTCAGCCGCACCGGGGAGACCGCGGACGAGCTGATCCGCCGCCTGGTGCGGGCCGAGCCGCAGGGCCGGCCGGTCGTGGTGGTCTCCACGGATCGGGAGGTCGCGGACGGCGTACGGAAGGCCGGTGCACGCCCGGTCGCGTCGATCCTGCTGCTCAACCGGCTCGCCCGGCCCTGACGGGTCGTCGGCCCAGGTGGAGGGCATGGTGGCGGGGTTGTGTCGGGGTGGTGAAATCCAGCGTTCCGCGCCAAGTTCGCCCGGCACGGGAGTGGCGCAGGGGGCGGATCTTCACTAGGGTCTGGCGTCAAACCTATTTTCCGGACGTCCACCCGATCGGGTGAGTCCAGCAGGAAGAAGGAGCTAGTCCCTTGGCCTCCCACCGCCGTCCCAAGCAGCCGAGCCGCGCGCGGGTCACCGTGCTCACCGCTGCCGCCGCGACCGCGGTCGCCCTGTCGGCCCAGGCCGCCGCGCATGCCGCGCCGGCGAAGCCGAGCAAGGACGAGGTGAAGGTCCAGGTCGACAAGCTGCTCGAGGAGCAGGAGCAGGCGGCCGAGAAGTACAACGGCGCCAAGGAGCGGGCCGACCAGCTCCGCAAGCAGGCCGACCAGCTGCAGGACCAGATCGCCCGCAGCCAGGAGCAGCTCTCCCAGGTGGCGTCGGGCCTGTCCGCGGTCGCGGCCGACGAGTACCGCACCGGCGGCGTCGACCCGACGGTCGCGCTGATGCTCTCCTCGAACCCGGACAACTACCTCGCGAAGGCGTCCAGCAACGAGCAGGCCACCGACACCCAGGCCTCGACGCTGAAGGGCCTGCGGGACCAGCAGCGCCGGCTGGACCAGCAGAAGCAGGAGGCCGCCGCCATCCTGTCCGAGCTGGACCGCTCCACCCAGGTCCTGAACGACGCCAAGTCGGAGGTCCAGAAGAAGCTCTCCGAGGCCCAGAGCCTGCTGAGCACGCTGACCGCCGCCGAGCGCGCCGCGGTCCTCGGCACCGACCGCGCCTCGCGCGGCGACAGCCGCTACGACCTGGGCAGCCTGCCGCCGGCCTCCGGCTACGCGGCCACCGCGGTCGCCGCGGCGATGGGCAAGCGCGGCACCCCGTACGTCTGGGGCGCCACCGGCCCGAACTCCTTCGACTGCTCCGGTCTGATGGTGTGGGCGTACGCCAAGGCCGGCGTGTCGCTGCCGCGCACCTCGCAGTCGCAGGCGAGCGTCGGCGCCCGGGTACCCTCCTTGGCCGACGCCCAGCCGGGTGACCTCGTCATCTACTACTCGGACGCGCACCACGTCGGCATGTACATCGGCAACGGCCTCGTCGTCCACGCGCCGCACACCGGCGACGTGGTGAAGGTGATGGACGCCGACACCCTGCCGATCAAGACGATCCGCCGCGTCTGACCCTCCAGTAGCAATTCGGACATAAGCCTCACCTGCGGCGTTTCTGATGCCGCATGACACGCCCGGGCGCGTCGCGATCACCGTGTGATCTCCGACACGCCCGGGCGTCGCGTTTTGTCCGCCGACGGGTGACATCGCGTCAGCCGAGCGTGGATTGCCGGTCACCGGCGGTCGCAATCACATTTTCACGACAACATTTCCCCGTCGTTTTTCTGACAAGGATTTGAACGGATCACGGATCGGTTACTAGGGTCATCCCCACGGATCACCGCACAGTGGTTCGCCCAACCCGGGCGGCGGCGGTGGTCGCCGCCGAGTCCGCGACGCAGCAGGACGGTCCCGACCGTCCACGGGGAGCCCCTGCGGGGGTGCTGTCGAACGGAGCCGGGGAACCACGTTTCCCTCGGGGTGAATCGGCGTCAGGTCGGCCGCGCCGGCCGGGCCGCGGTCGGACCGCGGACGGGCGGGTGCGGGCGTGAGGCGTCGTAGGGCAATGCTTCCGGCCCGAACCCGTCAGCTCACCCGGTAGGCGGTGTGAGGAAGAAGGAGTCCGCCTTCGTGGCGTCCCATCGTCGTCCCAAGCCCGTCGGCCGTACCCGTGCCTCGATCCTGACTGCGGCAGCCGCCACTGCGGTGGCCCTCTCCTCGCAGACCGGCGCGCACGCGGACCCGACCCCCACCAAGGAGCAGGTCGCGGCCCAGGTCGACCAGCTCAACGAGCAGGCCGAGGCCTCCAACGAGGCCTACCTCGCGGCCGAGCAGAAGCAGCAGGACCTGCAGAAGCAGGTCACCCAGCTGCAGGACCAGGTCGCCCGCCAGCAGGCGGAGGTCAGCGGCGTCCAGGGCCGCCTCGCCGAGGTCGCGGCCCAGCAGTACCGCGACGGCGGCATCTCGCCGACCGTCCAGCTGATGCTCTCCAGCAACCCGGGCGAGTTCCTGGGCCAGGCCGGCGCGGTCAGCCGGATGAGCGCCACCCAGGCCGACACCCTCAAGTCCTTCAAGGCCGAGCAGGCCAAGCTGGACGGCCAGAAGGTCGAGGCCGAGCACAAGCTCGCCGAGCTGGACACCAGCACCCGCGCGCTGAAGGCCAAGAAGGAGGAGTTCCAGGACAAGCTGGCCAAGGCCAGCGCCCTGCTGAACACCCTCACGCAGAAGGAGAAGGACGACCTCGCCGCGGCCGAGGCGAAGGCGGCCTCCGCGGCCAAGTCCTCCGCGGACCGCGCCTCGCGGGACACCGCCCGTCCCGACCTCGGCAGTGTGGACGTGCCCTCGGGCTCGTACACCGCCAAGGCGATCGCGGCCGTCAAGTCCGCGCTGGGCGCCCCGTACGTGTACGGTGCGACCGGCCCGAGCACCTTCGACTGCTCCGGTCTGATGCAGTGGGCGTACGGCAAGGCCGGCGTCTCGATCCCGCGCACCTCGCAGTCCCAGGCCGGCGCGGGCACCAACATCGGCACCAACATCGCCAACGCCAAGCCCGGCGACCTGGTGATCTACTACGGCGACCAGCACCACGTCGGCATGTACGTGGGCGGCGGGCAGGTCATCCACGCGCCGCACACCGGTGCGGTCGTCCGTTACGTCTCGGCGACGGCCATGCCGATCTCGGCGATCGTCCGGGTCTGACGGCCCGTCCGGCGGCTCCCCGCGGGCCCGGCTCCCCCTGGGGGCCGGGCCCGCGGCCGTTGCCGCACCCGGCGGCCCAGTCGGCAGAATGTCCGATTGAAGGTCAAATATTCGGTGCTGGCAGGGTTTGGACTAGCTCGGCCGGACTCGCTAACGTCTGCCCCCGGATGTCCGCGAGGACGCCCGCCCGACCCGGGCGGCGGCGGCCGTCCGTTCGCAGGAACGGAGCCGCCGCCGCATGTCCGCGCATCGACGCCCCCAACTGCCGGGCGGCCACACCCTCGCCCGGGCCCTGGTGCTCACGGCCGCGGCGACCACGGCCGTCGGCGCCACCGTCGGCACCGCGGCCCACGGCGCCCCCGCCGACCCCGGGCGGCGGACGGCCGACGTCCGGGCGAAGGTCGACCGGCTCTACGAGGAGGCCGAGCAGGCCAGCGAGCGCGCGAACGCCGCGGGGGAGGACCAGAAACGCCTGCAGACCGAGGCCGGCCAGCTGCAGGACCAGGTCGCCGCCGGCCAGGAGGAGCTGAACGGGCTCTACACCGACCTCGCCACCGCCGCCGCCGCCCAGTACCGCGACGGCGGGCTCGACCCCTCCGTCCGCCTCATGCTGGAGTCCGACCCGGCCGGCTACCTCACCCGCGCCCGCGCCCTCGACCAGGCCGCCAGCCGGCAGAGCGACACCCTGCACCAGGTGCTCGACCGGCAGCGCCGGCTCGACCAGCGCCGCGCCGAGGCCACCGCCAAGCTCGCCGAGCTGGAGGAGGTCCGCCGCTCGCTCGCCGACCACAAGGACGAGGTCCGGCGCCGGCTCGGCGACGCCCAGCGGCTGCTCGGCGGCCTCACCACCGACGAACGCGCCCGGCTGGCCGCGGACGACGCCGCCGACGCGGCCCGCCGCGCAGCGCACGGCGCCGACCGGATCGACCTCGGCGACCAGCCGCCCTCCTCCGACCGTGCCGCCGCCGCCCTGGCCGCCGCGATCAGCCGGATCGGCTCGCCCTACGTCTACGGATCCACCGGCCCTTCCACGTTCGACTGCTCCGGTCTGATGTACTGGAGCTGGCGGCAGGCCGGAGTCACCCTGCCGCGCACCTCGCAGGCGCAGGCACACGCGGGGAGGCGAGTCAGCCTGTCCGAGGCGCGACCGGGAGACCTGGTGATCTTCTACAAGGACATGCACCACGTCGGCATGTACGCCGGCGGCGGCGTGGTCGTGCATGCCCCGTACCCCGGAGCCCGGGTCCGCTACGAGAGCGTCGGTGCCATGCCCGTCAGCGGGGTGGTGCGGGTCTGAGCGCCTTCCACCGGCAGCCCGGCCCGTCCGGCGGGGAGGCCGAGCCCCTGGTCACCGACCTGCCCCGGCGCGCCGCGGCGGGCCGGTCCGTGCTGCCCGCCGGCGGCCGGATCTCCCGGCGCACCGCTCTGCTGCTGGCCGTCGGCGGTCTCGCCCAGCTCTCCGCACCCCGCGCCCTGCCCGCCACCGGGGACCGGGCCGGCCTGTACCCGCAGGGCGCGCCGAGCGCCGGCGTCCGGGCCCGCGGCGAGCAGGTCCTCGACGCGGG
>NZ_JBEYFP010000461.1:0-4767 GCF_040634455.1 Kitasatospora sp. NPDC007106 | reverse complement strand
GCCACCTGGACTGGTACGCCGACGGCATGTACCCCCCCATGCAGCTCGACGAGGGCGTGTGCTCTTCCGATCTTTCCGCCCGAGGACCTGCGCACCCTCGCCGACACCTGCCGCCCCCGGCCCGCCCGGGGGATCTTCCACCGGGACGCCTGGGGCCCCGAGCCCTACCTGCTGCTGCTCGACCCCGACACCCGCCTCGGCGTCGCCCGCGAACGCCTCGCCGCCCGGCCGAACACCCGGCGCCCCGACCTCACCACCCTGCTCAGCCTCGACCCGCCCGAGCGGGCCGACCTCCTCGCCCCCGCCCTTGCCCGCACCACCGACAGCCCGTACCTACAGGCCGGCCTGCTCGCGCTGCTGCCCTTCGACCGCGCCGAGGAGGGCCTCACCACCCTGGCCGGCCACCACCGGCACACCACCCGGATGATGGGCCGCACCGGCCTGCTGCGCGCCGCCGCCCAGCAGGACCAGCAGACCTGGGCCCGCGTCCTGCACGGTCTCGAACGCGCCTGGCACGACCACCCCGAGGCCCGCGAACCGGTGCTCGCCGAGGCCGCCCGCACCCCCGAACACCTGCTGGCCGCCACCCCCGAACAGGTCCTGCGGGACGCCGTCCTCACCACCGCCCAGGCCCGCGACAGCACCCCCGGATGCCTGCGCGCCGCCGACACCTGGCTCCGCCGCACCCTGCGCCGGGCCGGCACGGACGGCGACACCGGGCGGGCCGCCGCCCTCCTCGTCCTCGCCGTCCACCTGCACGAACACCCCCGCTGGACGGCACCCGCCGAACCGCTCGGCCTCTCCCGGGCCCGGGCCGGTGCCGTCTGGACCCGGCTGCTGCGCACCCCCGGCTTCGAACGGCCCGAGCGCCTGCTCGCCGCCGCCGAACTGCTCCCGCCGCTGCCCGCCGTCGACACCCTGCTGGAACGCCTGGTGACCGGTGACCACCCGCCCGCGCTGCTCGCCCGCGCCGCCCGGCTCCGGCTGCGCGCCCCCGGCACCCCCGGCACCCCCGGCACCCGCGAGCGGCGCTGCGCCGCGCTGGTGGCGGCCGATCCCGGCTGGGCCCGAGTGGACGAGGTGTTCGCCGTCCTCGCCCGGCGGCGCACCGACCTGCTGCCCGACGTCCTCGCCGCCGGACGCACGCACCCCGGCGGACGGTTCGGCGACGGCCGCGGACCCTGGCTGCCCGCCCTTCCCGCCGATGCCGACCGGCGGGCCCGGGCGGAACACACCGCACTGGTCGGCCCGGTCGCGTCCGACGAGGGCGAACCGCTCGCCGTCCGGTCCGCGGCGGCCGCCGTCCTCACCGACCCCGACCGGCTCACCGCCCTCGCCGGGCACGCCCCGCAGCCGGTCGCCGCCGCGGCCCTGCTCCGGCTGGCCGACCGCGCCGAGCCGTCGGCCGCACTGCCCGTCCTGCTCGCCCACCTCGGCGGCGGCGTCCGCGGCCGGGCCGCCGTCCAGGGCGTCCGCCGGCTGCTCGGACGGCTCCCCGAGGCCGACGGGGTACGGCTGCTGGGGGACCTGCTGACCCGGCCGGGCCTCGCCGTCGGCGTCGGCAAGGAACTCGCCCGCGCCCTCGCCGACCTCCCCGACCGGCCCGCCGCCGGTCTCGCCCTGCGGGTCTGGGACCTCCCCGCCCTGCACCGGGACGTCCGGGCGGTCCTCGCCGCCGGGCTCACCCGCCACCTCGACCGCCCGGGCGTCGCGCAGCGCCTGGCCGCCGCCCTCGGCGAGGAGGCGGTGCGCGAGGCCGTCCTCGGCATCCCGCACCTGCGGCTCCCGGCCGCCTGCCGGGCACCGTTCGACGGGCTGCTGCTCGCCGCGATCCGGGACGGCGACCCCGCCACGGCGGCGCAGGCGCTCGCCGTCCGCCGCTCGCGCGGACCGCTCGACGAGGACACCGTCCGGGCCGTCGTCGAGCGGCTGCGGCGCCCCGACGAGCCGGACGAGGTCCGGCGCTCCGCCGTCGCCCTCCTCGCGGACCGGCCGACCGAGCCGGCCGTCGCCACCTGGTGGCCGCAGCTGGTCGAACGGCTCGCCGACGAGGCCCGGCACGACCCGCGGCAGCGCCGGCGCCTCGCCGAACTGGCCGACCACCGCTCCGGCACCGCCGTGCCGCCGGTGCTGCTCGATCCGCTGGTCCCGGCCCTGCTGGCCGCCGGGCTGCCCGCCCGCGCCGCGGCGGCCGCGTTCGGCGCGGCCCTCGGCGCCCTGCTCGCCGGGGACCTCGCGCCGCACCGCTGGGACACCCTGCTCGACCTCACCCGGGACCGGCCGAACCGGCTGCCGGCGCCGGGCTTCCCCGGCGCACTCCGGCCCGACCCGGCGCTGCTGCACCAGGTCACCGAGCGGCTGCGCGCCGACGGCGGCACGGCGGCCGGCCTGCTCGGGGTCAGCCTGCTGACCGCCCACTTCGGCTGGACGGACTCCGACGCCCTCCGGTCGGCGCTCGCGCCCTGGCAGCAGCACCCCGACCCGGACGTCGCCGAGCAGGCCCTGGTCGCCACCGACTGACGGCGGCGGGCACGTCGGGTGCGGCCCACGCGTCCGGGGCCGCCCTGGCCGGGGCCCGGTGTTCCCGGTGGCCGCAGCGGGCGTGCGCCGAAGGGCCGGCCCTCCCGCGGTGGGAGGACCGGCCCTCGGGGGTGTGCCGGGTGGAGCGGTGCGGACGGTCAGGCGGCGCGGCGCGGGCGGCCGACGGTGACGGCGAGCAGGCCGGCCAGCGCGGCCGCGGCGGCGACACTCGTCAGGGCGAAGGGCAGGCCGACCGCGTCGGCGAGGAAGCCGATGACCGGCGGGCCGATCAGCATGCCCGCGTAGCCGAGGGCGGAGGCGGTGGCCACGCCCTGCGGGCCGCCGGTGGCGCCGGCCCGGCCGATGGCCAGCGGGAAGATGTTCGCCAGGCCGATGCCGACCAGGACGAAGCCGCCGAGGGCCGCCGGCACCGACGGGACGAGGGCCGCGATCAGCATGCCGACGGCCGCGGTGAGACCGCCGAACAGCATCACCCTGGTCGCGCCGAGCCTGATGGACAGCCAGGTGCCGCTGACCCGGCCGGCGGTCATCGCGAAGGCGAAGGCGGCGTAGCCGGCGGCGGCCAGGCCGGCGCCCGCGTGCACGTCGTCGGTCAGGTGCAGGGTCGCCCAGTCCGCGAGCGCGCCCTCGCCGTAGGCGGTGCACAGCGCGGTGAGACCGAGCAGGACGACCAGCAGGCGCGCGTGCCGGGCCGCCGGAGCCGCCGTCCGGGGCGTCCCGGCCGCGGCGGAGACGGCCGGCGCGGGAGCGTCGCCGTCCGGGTCGCGCAGCAGGACCGCACCGGCGGCCGCGGTGACCAGCAGGCCGAGCACGCCGCCGAGGGCGAGTGCCCACGCCGTGCTGAGGGTGCCCGCCAGCAGCCCGCCGACCGCGGCGCCGAGCAGGCCGCCGAGGCTGTACCCGGCGTGGAAGCTCGGCATCACGGGGCGCCGCAGCCGGGCGACGAGGTCGACGGCGACGCTGTTCATGCTGACGTTGGCGGCGCCGTACCCGGCACCGAAGAGCAGCAGGACGGCGCCGAGCGCGGCCACCGAGTGGGTGTGCGCCGGCAGCGGCACGGCGAGGCTCAGCAGGGCCACGGAGCCGACGGTGACGCGGCGGCTGCCGTACCGCAGGCAGAGCCGGCCGACCAGGGCCATGGTGGCGACCGCGCCGGCCGAGATGCAGAGCAGGGCGAGGCCGAGTGCGCTGTGCGAGGCGTGCACCTGGGCGCGCACGTCGGGGATGCGCACCACCCAGGCGGCGAACAGGAAGCCGTCCATCGCGAAGAAGGCCGTGAGGGCGAGCCTGGCGGCGGACCAGGTGCGCGGGGCACGGACCGCCGCGGTGGCGGCGGTGGTGGCAGGGTCGGTGGTGGTGTCGGCGGCGGAGGACCGGGCTTCTGTTTTGTTCAGTAGCGGCACAAAGTCAGAATAGAGGAGTGCCGACCTCACCCACAAGTGCCCAGCCCCCGACCGAGCCGCCGCACCGCCGGCCCGCGCCGGACGCCGACGACACCCGCCCCCCGGCCTCCCCCGGAGCGAGCGGCTCCGCCGCGGCCGAAGCGCGCCGTCCGGCCGCCGACGGCCGGCCGCCCACCGACCACCGCAGGCCGGCACCGGACCGCGGCCGCAGCCTGCTCGGGCCCGCCCTCGAACTCGTCCACACCGGACGGGCACCGACCCGGTCCGCGCTGACCGGTGCCCTCGACGTCACCCGGGCCACCGCGGGCGCCGTCACCGGCGAACTCGAGGCGCTCGGGCTGATCACCGTCGACTCCCGGCCCGCGGGCGGCGGCCGCGGCCGCCCCTCGCACCGCCTCGCCGTCAACCCGGCCGGACCGGTCGTCGTCGCCGCACAGATCCACGCGGACAGCCTGAGCGTCGCGCTCGCGGGCCTCGGCGGGCGCCTGGAGGACGTCCGCTACCTGCCGCTGCCGGCCGCGACCGACCCGGTGCGGATGCTGCGGGCCGTCGCCGAGGCCGGCGCCGACCTCGCCCGCGCCACCACCCGCCGCTGCCTGGGCGTCGGCCTCGCCCTGCCGAACCCGGTCACCGAACCGGACGGCACCGCCCTTGCCGCCCTGCACTTCGCCTGGCCCAGCGGCACCCCGGTGGCCGAGCTGTTCGCCCAGGAGGTGCGGCGCGCCGACTTCGGCCCGCGCGCCCGCAGCCCGCTGCCCTCCGCCGTCGCCAACGACGCCAACCTCGCCGCCCTCGCCGAGCACCG
This sequence comes from Kitasatospora sp. NPDC007106, assembly GCF_040634455.1. Taxonomy (NCBI): domain Bacteria; kingdom Bacillati; phylum Actinomycetota; class Actinomycetes; order Kitasatosporales; family Streptomycetaceae; genus Kitasatospora; species Kitasatospora sp. NPDC007106. Next base: position 18 of record NZ_JBEYFP010000461.1, on the reverse strand, counting down.
CCACGGCGCCGGCCGGGA
>NZ_JBEYFP010000460.1:0-4777 GCF_040634455.1 Kitasatospora sp. NPDC007106 | reverse complement strand
GTCGCCGTGCTGACCGGCGGCCCCGCCGCGGGCCGGGCGGTGCGCCGGGCCCGCCGCTCCGCCGTTCTCGCCGAGGCGACCTACGCCCAGTTCCGCTCCGAGCACCACACCGCACCGCCGGGCACCCCGGACTGGCAGGCGGCACTGCTGACCGGCCAGCACACCGTCCGCGGCGCCGAGCAACTGCTCGCCAGGATCGCCCCGCACTCCCTCGCCGGCTGGCCGGACACCGCCGGCGCCCTCGTCCGCGACGCCGACACCGCGGCCGCCGCCTTCCGCCACGAGGGCGCCGCGCTGCTCGCCGGCCCGGACACGCCCGTCCCGCCGGACCCGCTGCTCGCGGAGGCGCGCGCCGCGCTGCTCGACGAACGCGTCATGGCGGCCCGCCTGCCGCCGGACCCGGCGGCGCTGCACGCCGTCGACACCGCCGTCTGGCTGGTCGGCCTGGTCGACGACCTGGCGGCGGTGCCCGCCGCGAAGGCCCCGGCCGACGGGACGGTCAGCCCTCCCGCTCCGGCTCCCGGCCGGCCGGACGCGCACCCGGACGGGACCGGTCCGCCCCGCCCTCCGCGGTGATCCGGGTGCCGGGGTGCCACAGCGCGCAGAGGAACGCCACGGCCAGCGCCGCCGCCATCCCGTACAGCACCGGCCGGTTCGCCGCCGCGAAGTCCGCCCGCAGCGCGGCCAGCAGACCGGCGTCCACGCCGCTCGCCGCGGACCCGCCGGTGCTCGGCCCGGTGAGGCTCTTGGTGATCTGCTCGGCCGTGTTGCGCGCCGCCTGCGGCGGCAGCCCGTGCTGCTCCAGCGTGTCGGTGATCCGGTTCGCCGCGGTGTGCAGCAGGACGGTGCCGAGCACCGCGAGACTCACGCTCGCCGAGTAGTTCCGGACGGTCTGGGTGATTCCGGTGACCTCCCCGTACGAGCGGCCGATCGCCCGGTTCACCGCGTCCGTGGACGCCGGCGTCAGCAGCAGGCCGATCCCGGCGCCCGCGAGGACGATCCACATCCACTGCGCCCCCAGCGACAGGTCGGTGATCTTCGCCGCCCAGCCGGCGAACCCGACCGCGCCGACCACCGTGCCCAGCAGCATCGCCAGCCGGGCCCCGCGCTGGTCCAGGATCCGGCCGCCGACCTGCGAGGCCGGGCCGAACCCGGCGAAGAACACCAGCAGGTACAGGCCCGCCTCGTTCGCCGAGTAGCCGAGCGCGACCTGCGCGTACACCGAGGCGAAGAAGAACACCGGGACGAAGGACATCATCGCGAAGAAGAGCACCGCGTTGTCCGCCGAGAACGCCCGGTCGGCGAAGACCTGCATGGTGATCAGCGGGTCCCGGCTGCGCAGCTCCGCCAGGACGAACAGCACCAGCACCGCGAGGCCGCCGACGATGCACCCCCAGGTCGCGGCGCTGCCCCAGCCCCACACCGCCGCCTGCTGCAGGCCGAGCACGCTCAGGCCCATGCCGGCCGCGACCAGCACCGCGCCGGGCCAGTCGATCGGCTCCGGGCGCGGCGTGTTCCGGATCCGGGCCAGGAACGTCAGCACCAGGGCGACCACCGCCACCGGCACGTTGACCCAGAAGATCGCCCGCCAGGTCCAGCTGGTCAGCCAGCCGCCGAGGATCGGGCCGATCGCGGTCAGGCCGCCCGCGACGGCGAAGAACAGCGCCAGCGCCCGGCCGCGCCGCTCGACCGGGAACACCTCGACCACCACCGCCAGCGCGGCCGGGAACATCAGCGCCGCACCGAGCCCCTGCACCGCGCGGAAGGAGATCAGCCAGGCCTCGGCCGCGCCGCCGGTCGGCACCGCCCCGCAGAGCGCCGACGCCGCCACGAACACCACCGTGCCGACCAGCATCACCCGCTTGTGCCCGAGGATGTCCGAGACCCGGCCGCCCAGCGCGAAGAACGCCGCCAGCGCCAGCAGGTAGGCGTTGACCACCCACTGCATCGCACCGGCGGAGAGCCCGAGTTCGCGGATGATGCTCGGGGCGGCGATCGACACGATGGTCTGGTCGATGAAGGTCATCGAGACGGCGAACAGCATGCCCGCCAGGGCCAGCCGCTCGCTGGTGCCGCCGTCCCGTCCGCCACTGCCGGCAGCCATGCCGCTCTCCTCTCCTCCCGGTGCCGCCCCGGCGCCGCCCCGGTCCCGTCCCGCTCCCGGCCCGGCGGCCGTTTCGCACGACACTGCCCGTCCCGCGGCCCGGGCGGGCGCTGCGCCGCGGCGAAGTCATCCGCTCGGCGGACGCCCGCAGCTCCGCCCGCCGCCGCGGGCGGGGACGGCAGAATGGGCGCATGCGCATCCGAGCCGCCCGTCCCGAGGACGTCCCCGTGCTGCAGGAGATCGAGCGTGCGGCGGGGGAGGTGTTCCGCGAGGTCGGCATGCCGGAGATCGCCGCGGACGAGCCCTTCTCCGACGAGGAGTTCGCGCCCTTCCTGGCAGCCGGCCTGGCCTGGGTCGCCACGGACGGCGGCGACCGCCCGGTGGCGTACCTGCTCGCCGAGCGCGTCGACGGCGACCTGCACGTCGAACAGGTGTCGGTGCACCCCGGCAGTGCCCGGCAGGGCCTCGGCCGGGCACTGATCGACCGGGCCGCCCGCCGCGCCGCCGACGAGGGGCTGCCCGCGCTCACCCTCACCACCTTCGCCGAGGTGCCGTGGAACGCCCCCTACTACGCCCGCTGCGGCTTCACCGTCCTCGACGGGCCGCAGATCGGACCGCAACTGCGGGCCGTCCGGGAGCGCGAGGCCGCCCACGGACTCGACCGGTGGCCGCGGGTCTGCATGCGGCGCGCCGTCCGGCCGCAGGACGGCGCGCAGTAACGACCGGCCCCGCCCCCGCCCTCAGGCCCCCGCGGGCGTCCGGCGGGCCGCGCGTTCGTCCAGGGCACCGGCCGCGATCCCGCACGCCGCGGCGGCCAGCCCGAGCACCGCCGCCGCCGGATTGACCCAGCCGGGCACCGAGCCGTTGCGGTACGAGCCGCCGTCCGCCAGACGGCACTCGAACCGGACCGGAACGAACCCGGCCTCCCAGTCCACGACCTGCATCCAGCGCTCCCGCGGGCCGGTGCGGCACGGGTGCGGCGGGGCGGAGTCCGTACCGCCGCTGCCCGCGTCCAGCGCATCCAGCCCGACCGGGCCCAGCCCGCAGACGTACACCGCCACCGCACCCGCCGCGGCGACCAGCGCCAGCCCGCGCAGCGGCCTCCCCTTCCGCCCCAGCAGCGCGGCCGTGCCCACCGCCGCGAGCGTGAGCGCCGCAACCGACCCCGCCAGGGACACGAACAGCAGCACCAGACCCATGACAAGCCCCCCTGACCGCGGCACCCGCCGGCCCTGCTCCGGGCCGTCTGTCCGCCGACACGCCGTCAGGGAGCCTACCGGGCACGCCGTCCGGGGTCGTCCGGGCCGCACCCGTTCCCCCGCACCGCCCAACGGACGGCCGGACCGCTGCGCCGATCGGGTGGACTGTCGTGGCCGGGCCAACCCCGGAGGCCGTTCGTGCCGAAAAGGTGATGACGGCCGTTCGTCGATCGCGCGGCCGACGCGTCATCAGAACAGCTCGACACGACAGGAGTCCACCATGACCGCACTGCGCACCGCCCTGGCCCTCGCGGCCGCCGCCGGCACCCTCGTCCTCGGCGCGGCTGCCGGCCCGGCCTCGGCGAGCGCCGGGGCCGAGGGCGTGGCCACCAACTCGCCCGGTGTGCTGTCCGGCAACGTCATCCAGATCCCGGTCCACATCCCGGTGAACGTCTGCGGCAACTCGATCGGCGTCGTCAGCATCCTCAACCCGGCGATCGGCAACGCCTGCGCCAACGTCGGCTGACACTCCGGCACCGCAGACCTGCCGGCCCCGAGCCCGCCGTCACACCGCCACGGCCCGGGGCCGGCAGCCCCATCGCACCGGTTGTCCGAGCCCTCCGGCATGCTGACCCCGTGCCGATCCGCCCGTTCGGCGGGTTCGGCGGCCACCCCGACCAGTGCCCCAACTGCACGGCCGCGGCCCCGCCATCGACGCGCGGCCCGAGGACCGCCGCGACGGCTTACGGGCGAGCGTCCCGGCCGGGAGCGAGTAGGGCCGCACCGTCCCGGTCGAGCCGTCGGCCTCGACGTACGCCAGGCGAGACGGGCCGCGCCCGCCCCGGGGCGCAACCCGCGAGCAGCAGCACCGCCGCCACCGCACTCCACATCGCGCCCCACCGCGCACACCGTCTCCGCCCCGCCATCGCCCACCCCTCCCGTGCCCGGGACCGTCCGGCCCCGGCGACTCCCGCATCCGGCAGGCGCACAGCGTGGCAGCGATCGCGGCCCTCCGAACCGGTTCGGGTGAATCGCTGCGCAGGCGCGGGGCGGTGTGCCTCCGGGCGGAGTGCGGCGGGCGGACGTCCGGAGGCACCGCCTACGCTGTCCGGGTGATCACCTTCTCCGCGCCGGTCGCCGGCGACGTCCTGATGCGGCCCGCCGTCCCGGAGGACGCCGAGGCGCTGAGCCGCGCGATGATCCGCAACCGGGAGCACCTGCGCCCCTGGGACCCGCCCCGCGACGAGCACTGGTTCACCGTGGCCGGCCAGCGCGCCCGGCTGCACGACCAGCTCGTCCAGGCCGAGACCGGCCGGCTCGCCCTCTGGGTGCTGGCGAGCGGCGAGGAGATCGTCGGCGGCGTCACCCTGTCGAACATCGTCCGGCTGCACCTGTGCAGCGCCAACCTGGGCTACTGGGTGGACGCCGCCCAGGCCGGCCGCGGCCTGGCCTCCGCCGCCACGCTGCTGGCCTG
>NZ_JBEYFP010000459.1:0-4780 GCF_040634455.1 Kitasatospora sp. NPDC007106 | reverse complement strand
GGGGGGGGGGGCCGGGGGGGGGGGGCCCGGCGCCGACGGCGGCGGCCAGCGCCCGGCGTCCGGGCACGGCACGTCGAACTGTTGCGATCATGACAATCAGTCCCTCGATAGGACGGGCGGGGGGTACCGCCCGGCGGGCGGCGGCAGGCCTGCTCGACACCGCACGGCGGACGGGGGGCGGGGTCGGGCCCGGACGATCCGCACGGGCGGGGGCGACCCCGGAGTCAACCATCGACGTTCACATCAATGAACGATGGTTTCATCCATGGCCAGACCGTAGGCGCGAACCTGACAGTGCGTCAATGCCTGTGACACAGCGGAACATTGATCGCAGCGCGCCTCCTCGACGCCCGCAGGCCCAGGCAGCGGATTCAGCGGAGTGAACGACTCGGCCGCAAACATCCCGAGGGCGCCCGGAGCCCCGCACGCCTGCCGGCCCGGCGCCCAACCACCCGTCCTGCGCGGAGCCTTGACGCGGCGGACGGCTGCGACTAGAACTTCCCTCGCGCTTGGGAGCGCTCCCACGAGTCGCCCGCACCCTCGCCCTGCGCAGCCCGTACGCCAGCCCTAGGAGCCGCACGTGTCCCGCCCACGCCGTCGAATCGCGGCCGCGAGCGCCGCCGTCGCCGCCGCCGCGGTCTGCTGCCTGCCCGCCACCGCGTCCGCCGCCCCCGGCAGCGACCGGGCCGCGGGCCGGGCACCCGGCCCCGGCACCAGCTTCTACGTCGACCTCGACAGCAAGGCCCTGCACCAGGCCGCCGCCGACCTCGGGGCGGGCGACTGGGGCAACGCGCTCGCCATGGCGAAGATGGGCTCGTACCCGGTGGCCCAGTGGTTCAACGGCACCGCGACCCCGCAGGAGACCACCACCGCGATGGCGCAGCTGCAGGCCAGGGCCGCGCGGCAGCACCAGACCCCCGTGGCGGTGGCGTACAACGTGCCCGGCCGGGACTGCTCGCAGTACTCCGCCGGCGGCGCCTCCAACTCCGCCGAGTACGCGGCCTGGGTCGACGGCCTCGCCCGGGGCATCGGCGACCGCCGCACGGTGGTGGTCCTGGAGCCGGACGGCCTCGCCCTGAGCCCCGCCTACTGCGGCGGCACCGCCCAACAGCAGGCCGACCGGCTCGCCGAGATCAACGGCGCCGTCGACCGGCTCGCCGAGCAGCCGCACGCGGCCGTCTACCCGGACGCCGGCCACAGCGCCTGGCAGTCCACCGGCACCATGGCGAAGCTGCTGGTGGACGGCGGCGTCGAGCGCGCCCAGGGCTTCTTCCTCAACGTCTCCAACTACCAGCGCGACGCCGACCTGGTCCGCTACGGCACCCAGGTCGCCAAGTGCAGCTGGTACCTCTCGCACACCCCGGGCGCGGTCGCCGACGACTGCGCCAACCAGTACTGGCCGCAGGCCGACGCGGACGCCTGGTACACCGCCCACGTCCCCGCCGACGCGAAGCTGCCGCACTTCGTGGTCGACAGCAGCCGCAACGGGCAGGGCCCGTGGACGCCCACCGCGACCTACCCGGACCCGCAGACCTGGTGCAACCCGCCGGGCCGCGGCCTCGGCACCCGTCCGACCGCCGACACCGGCACGCCGCTGCTGGACGCCTTCCTCTGGGTCAAGGTGCCGGGCGAGTCCGACGGCAGTTGCACCCGCGGCACCACCGGCGGCACCGACCCCGAGTACGGCGCCGCCGACCCGGCCGCCGGCGCATGGTGGCCCGCCCAGGCCCACACCCTGGCCGCCAACGCCTCGCCCGCGCTGGCCTTCGGCCTGCCGGCCGGTACGCACCGCTGACCATCCCCCATCGGCGGCCCCGGACCCCACCCACCGGGCCGCCCGCCGGGCGCCGCACGCCCACAGCACCGCTGCGGCGCCCGGCCCTTCTGCATGCCCACACACGGGCGAAAGTTTTCGACAACAGCGGCGCCACTTCTGGCCAAACCCGGCCAGAACCAAGGCCCGCCGCCCCGTCAGGCTTCGCTTCCAGCAAGCACCGGAGCCTGCCATCGATCGATAGAAACTTTCGCCAGTCACTTCGAAACTCAGTATTGACCCGCATTCGACAAGAGGGACATACTCGTCGGCGATCGACCTCCCGCCGCTGGCCGCGTGGCGGACGCACAGCACCGCAACAGGTCCCACCCAGCCTGTCCGGACGGGCCCCACTGCCGTCCGGCCGACGGAAGAAGAGGTTGTCGATGATCCACCGCTCCCCCGGTGCCCCGGGGCTGCTCCGCCGCGTGCTGCTGGCCGGTACGGCCGGTGTGCTCGCCGCGGCGGGCCTGGCCGGTGCGGCCGGCACCGCCGACGCCGCGAGCACGCTCGGCGCGTCAGCCGCCGCCAAGGGCCGCTACTTCGGCACCGCCGTGGCCGCGGGCCACCTCGGCGAGTCCGCCTACGCGAGCACCCTGGACACCGAGTTCACCGCGGTCACCCCGGAGAACGAGATGAAGTGGGACGCCGTCGAGGCCACCCGCAACTCGTTCAACTTCGCGTCCGCCGACCAGATCGTCGCCCACGCGCAGGGCAAGAACATGAAGGTCCGCGGCCACACGCTGGTCTGGTACTCCCAGCTTCCCGGCTGGGTCGGCGGCCTGTCCGCCGCCGACCTGCGCACCGCGATGAACAACCACATCACCCAGGTGATGACGCACTACAAGGGCAAGATCTACGCCTGGGATGTCGTCAACGAGGCCTTCCAGGACGGCGGCAGCGGCGCCCGGCGCAGCTCGCCCTTCCAGGACAAGCTCGGCAACGGGTACATCGAGGAGGCGTTCCGCACCGCCCGCTCCGTCGACCCCAACGCCAAGCTCTGCTACAACGACTACAACACCGACGGGCAGAACGCGAAGAGCAACGCGGTCTACGCGATGGTGAAGGACTTCAAGCAGCGCGGCGTGCCGATCGACTGCGTGGGCTTCCAGTCGCACTTCAACAGCGCCTCGCCGGTGCCGAGCGACTACCGGGCCAACCTGCAGCGCTTCGCCGACCTCGGCGTGGACGTGCAGATCACCGAACTCGACATCGAGGGCTCCGGCTCGGCGCAGGCCACCAGCTACACCGACGTGGTCAACGCCTGCCTGGCCGTCACCCGGTGCACCGGCATCACGGTGTGGGGCATCACCGACAAGTACTCGTGGCGCAGCAGCGGCACCCCGCTGCTGTTCGACGGCAACTACGGCAAGAAGGCCGCGTACACCGCGGTGCTGACCGCACTCGGCGGTTCGGGCTCGGGCGGCGGGGGCGGCGGAGGCGGCACGGGCTCGGGCTCCTGCACGGCCGCCTACAGCCTCACGCAGAGCTGGAACGGCGGCTTCAACGGGCAGGTGACGGTGACGGCGGGCAGCACCGCGATCACCTCCTGGACGGTCACGGTGACCGTCACCCCGCCGCAGAAGGTGTCGGCCACCTGGAACGGCTCACCGAGCTGGGACAGCAGCGGCAACGTCATGACGGTGAAGCCCAACGGCAACGGCAGCCTGGCCGCCGGCGCGTCGACCAGCTTCGGCTTCACGGTGACGTCCAACGGCAACACCACGGCCCCCAAGGTGGGTGCCTGCACGGCGGGTTGATCCCCCGCCACCGGCACGGCGGACGGCACGGCGGCTTCCCGGCCGCCGTGCCGTTCCGCGCCGTGCCGCACCGGGGTGTACCGGCCCGGCCGTCGGCGGCACCCACCGGGTGTCGGTGCGGCAGGGTACGTTCCGGCGGATGACCGTCCTGAGGATCGTGCTGACCGTGCTGGGCCTGCTGCCGTTCTGCCTGGGCCTCCTCGTCCTGCTCAACCTCCCCGCGTCGTGTGCGCGCATCCGCCGCCTCGCGTCGTTGGAGGAGAACGGGACGGAGGCCGCGGCACGGGTGGTCGAGCTCCGGTACATCAGCTGGGACGAACGGCGGATGAACGCGACCGTCACGGTCGACTTCCCGGACGGCGAGACCCTCCGGCGCACGCTGTGGGTGCCGCTCCGCCCCGACCTGGCGGTCGGCGGCCCCTGCCCGGTCGTCCGCCATCCGCGGGCCGCCGAGGGCTTCGAACCCGGCACCAAGGCCGATCTCGCCCGCCTCCGCCACCACGAACGGACCGTCGAGATCCCGGAGACCCGCAGGCTCGGCCTGTCCTTCGTGTTGATCGGCGCGGTGCCGATCGCCGTGGCGATCGTGCTCCCGGCCCTCGTCCGGCTGCTGTGACCCGCCGGCATCCGGCCCTCGTCCGGCTCAGGGCAGGCGCAGCGTGAGGAAGGGCACCGTGTCGCCGGGCAGCAGGTACTCCTCGACCTGAACGAAGCCCTGCGCCAGGGCGAAGGCGACGCCCTCGGTGTTGGACGCCAGGACGATCGTCTCGATCCGCTCGGCGCCCGTCGCGCGGGCCTGTTCGAGGCACCGGCGGTGGATCGCCGTCCCGATGCCCCGGCCGCGGTACTCCGGCAGGACCCGGGCGATCACGGTCGCGGCCGGTTCCTCCGCGGTCGGCGGGCGGACGGTCGAGCATCCCACGGGGTCGTCGCCGAGGCGGGCGACCTCCAGGTGGTAGCGGTCCGCGTTCCGCCGCACCTCGTCGAGCGAGAGCGGTGCGGTCGGGATGATCACGTTGTGGACGTGCCGCCAGGCCTCGATCGAGGCATCGCCGTCCACCGGCCGGATGTGGAGATCACTCATGACGGCAGCCAAGCGGCGGCTCCCGCGCACCGTCAACCGTGTTTCCCGGACGCCGCGGCTCGGCCGTTTGGCCTGCGGGCCGCCGTGCGGGCATGGGGTGACACCGCCGCCCGGGAGTGCGGG
>NZ_JBEYFP010000458.1:0-4789 GCF_040634455.1 Kitasatospora sp. NPDC007106 | reverse complement strand
GCCGGCCCGCCACCGGGTAGGCCCCGGTCGGTGGCCCGGGGGTGGTGGGGGTGGTGGGGGCCGAACGCACGGTCGGCTTGCCCCGCTGTCGGGCGGGGCCAGCGGCCGGCGGGGGTCGGACGCCGCCGTGGGCGGGCGGGTCGAATTTCTCGTCGGCCTGTTCTGTTGCGGGGTGGGTCCTGGCTTGGTGGCCGGATGTGGCTGGTGCGGGCGGGCCGGACCTGTCGGTCTGCCGGGTGGGCCGGGTTGGTGGCCCGGGGGTGGTGGGGGTGGCGGGTCGAACGCACGGTCGGCTTGCCTCGCTGTCGGGCGGGGGCGGTGGTCGGGCGGGTAGGGGCGGCGCCCGGGGCGAGGTGGGCCCCGGGGTGGGGGTTTTCTGTTGGTCTGTGGTGGCCTGTTCCGTTTTTTCTGTCAGCCGGTGATGGTTCGTAGGATTGGTTGGCCGAGTGTGCCGAGCCAGCCGGCGAGTGCGCCGATCGGGCCGATGAGGCGGGTGCCGGCGGTGGCGAGTGTGCCGGTGGTGGAGAGCAGGCGGGTGATGCGGCCGAGTCGGGTTGCCACTGTTTGCCGGTCGGGTTCGGGTCGGGTGACTTCTGCGTCGAGTGAGTCGAGTTCGGCCCGTACCTGGGGTTCGACGGCCGGTGGCAGTGGTGTTTGCTCGATCGCTGTCCGCAGGTCGCGGACCAGGTCGCGGGCTTGTTGTCCGCCTGCTGTGAAGACGGCCGACTGGCCGTCGTGGACGGTCTGGTTCCCGGCGACGTTGTTGACGACGCCGCCCTGCTGGTTGCCGATGTTGAAGACCATGGTTGTGTGTCTTTTCACCGTGGCCGCCAGGAGCCCTGCCGTTCGGCCTCCTCGAAGCGGCGGCGCCGGGATGTCGTCACGACGTGCAGCACGATCCCGATGACCGTCAGGATCGTTCCGACGGAGGCCATCGCGAAGCCGATCGCCCCGATCGGCACGCCGGCGACCTTCGGTCCGAGCAGGTCGGGGGCGGTGTCGAAGGACGAGCTCCCCGACGAGATGTCGTCGTTCGTCCTGACGACGAATCGGATGATCACCCAGCCGTAGATTCCGCCTCCGACCAGGAAGAGCAGGAAGCCGACGATGATCAGGTGCCGCGCCCGGGTGCGGGTCGCGGCGATCTCCTTGAAGAAGCTCTCGCGCTGAGCCTGTTGGACGTAGTTGTACTGGTTGCCGGCGACGTTGCTCAGCCGGTCGGCCTGCTGCTCCCCGATGTCGAAGTGCGGTGCGCCGGCGGGCGGTGTGGGGTCGGTCTGGGGCGGTTCCGGGTGGCCGGGTGGGGTCGGTGGCGGTTGGGCCGGTGGTGGTCCTGCGGTGGGGGTGCCGTATGGCGCGGGCCCGGGGTCGGGCGCGGACCCTGCTTCGGGGTCGGGGGGCGGGGTCCGGCCTGGTGTGGTGTCCGATGTGCTGCCCGGTGTGCTGCGGGTTTTGGGCCTGGGGAACTGGACGGTCCGGTCGGCGGGGCGCGGTTCTTCGTAGTGGACCTCGAAGGGGCCAAAGTCGAGTACGTCGCCCGGGTGCAGCACCTGCTGGCCGAGCACGGGGTGGCCGTTGAGCATGGTGCCGTTGGTGGAGGCGAGGTCCTCGACGGTGGTCCGGCCCGAGGCCCGCCACACCACCGCGTGCCGTCGGCTGACGCCCGGATCGCCGACCTGGATCTGGCAGTCGGAGTCCCGTCCGACCAGCATCGGCTGGTCGTCGAGGACGAAGACCCGGCCGCGCAGCCGGTCCGGGCGGTCGACCACGAGGTGGGGTAAGGCGCGCTCTTGCAGAGGCGGGTCCATGGCACGACCTCCTGGCGGCGGAGCATCCGGCGGCGGGCGAAGCGATTTTTTTGGCCGCCTGTTCCGGTGGTCCGCTCCTTCCAGTAAAGGCCGATCGGGCTCGTCCGGCCACGGGGCCGCGGTGTCCCGGACGGCTGGCCCTTTCCGGTGCGTCCGGCCGCGGTTGCCGTGGTTCGGCGAGGGTGCTGTGGAGTTTGGGCATCGAGTAGTGGCCCGTGCCGTCTGCCGCCGTCTGCCGCCGTCCGGGGCTGGCCTTGGCCGGCCCGCCGGGGTTCCTGCTGTGTCCCGGTCCGCGGTTCGGGGAGCGGTGGCCGGGTGCCGGTGTCGGTGCCAGTGCCAGTGCCGGTGTCGGGGTTCGGCCGGAGGCTTCGGCGGCCTGTCGGTGTTGCTGTCGCCACCGGCGCGCGGCAGGCCGGGCCGATCCCGTTGCGTCGATGGATGCCCTGCGCGAAGGCCGTACCGCTGTCGCTCTCGTCTGTGGCGGCGTGCTGTCGTCTGGTGGACGGCGGCGCATGTGTCCGGCTCGGGGATCCCCGCTGCCGTGCCGTGCCCTGCGGTGTCCCGTCCCGCCCTGTGGTGTCGTGCGGTGTCCCGTCGTGCCGCGCCTTTCCTTTGTGTGGCGTGTGGGTGTCGCGTGGTCCGGCCGGTTGTGGTTGCGCCTCTTGCGTGGGGCGGCTGCGGCGGGCTTTTGGGCTCGTGCCGTTACCCGCCGAAGTCCCGGGCTTCCTCCATGGCGGGTCCCTCGGCGTGGATCTTGAGGAGGCGGGAGGCGATGGCTCCCTCGTTGCGGCCGAACTCCTCGGACAGGGTTGCCAGCGGGGCTCCTTGGGCGCAGCGCAGCGCGAGGGTTGCCTCTTCCTGCGGGGTCCAGCGCTTGTAGGCGTTGGGGTGGTCGCGTCGCCTTTCCTCCACGGTGTAGGCCTTCTCAAAGCCGGGGGCGGGTGGGGCGGGTGCGAGGCCGGTGGGGGAGTCGGCAAGCCCGAGGCTGTGGAGCTTCCAGCGGACCGAGTTCTCGGACCGTTGCAGTCGGCGTGCGATCTCGGTGGTGGCGGTCCCGTCGCGGTGTAGGGCTGCCAGCCGGTCCGTTTCCGCCGCGTCCCAGAGTTCTCCTGAACGGGGAGCGTGTGCGGAAGGTGTGGGGGTGCCTGTTGCGGGGGCTGCCGGTCCGTGATCGTCGGCAGGGTCTGCACCGGTGATGCCCATCAGCAGTTGGGTGATCACAGAGACGTCCGCGAGGGCCATGTCTCCTTGCAGTTCGGTGACCAGTTCGCCGTTCATGTCGCACCCGGTGATGCTCACGCGGCCCCGCCCGTGGGCATGCGACTCGTAGGACAGTTCATAGCGGCGGGATCCGTCCGGGGCGTGGAGGCTGAGGGTCTGCCGGGTCGTTCGGGCGATGATCCAGTCGCTCTGTCGGGCGGGAGGGCTCTGGATCGGCCGGGGGTGGTCCGTGCCGTGTTCGCCGGCCGGGTTCCATGACATGTTCGGCAGCCTTTCCGGCCGCAGCGCTGGGCGCGGCCCGTGGGGTGCGAGCGGGGACCTGCTGCGAGGATCCTCCGTGCCTGAAGGCTCGCCGCGATGGCCCTTCGATTGCCTGATGCACCATCAACATCTTTGTTCGGAAGCACTCTTGGGTGCCTCCATTTTTTCGGCCAGAACCGTAGCAGGGGCTGCGGGGCGCGGTCGGAGGCGGCAGGAGCGGGTGTCCGAGGCTGCCGCTACGGTGGGGCCGGCCGCCTTGTCGCTTTCGGCCGTGTCCGCCGTCCCTCGTCCCCGGGGCCGCCGCGGGCGGCCTCCTCGTCTCCCGGTCTGCCGCAGCCCGACGCCCTGCGGCGAGGCGCCCGTGGCCGGCGGGAGGCCACCCGATGCGGTGAACTCCGCAGCGGGGGAGTGCCCGAACGGATCCGCCGGCAGCCTCGTGAGCGCCGGGCGTCCGGGCTGCGCATCGGACCTGGCCGGCCGAAGGGCGGGATCCGCACCGTCTGCTGCCGCCCGCCGGGTGTGTGGACCGGCTGCCGCGCACGCCCGGGAGCTGCGCACCCTCGAGGAGCAGCCGGGAGCCGGGAGCCGGGGGAGTCGATCGGGAGCCGGGGTGCGGCCGGTTGGTCGGACGGGGCGCCGCCGGACCGCGCCGGACGACCCGACCGGGACCTGCCGATGCGCGAAGGCCGGCGCCCGTACCCCAGGCCTGGGCCCGGCACCCGGGTCCGGCACCCCGGGCGGGTGCTGCTCCCGCGCGTACGGGGCCGGCAGCCCTGGGGGCATTGATCCGTGAGGGTTAAATTCGTGAGATCAGTGGAGTAGTTAATCGAAATGGCTAATGGCGTGTTAGGTTCGGTTCCGGAGGTGGGGCCCTGTGCCTACGCAGGACGAGCTGTTCGCGGCGGTGGACGCGCTCTTGGCCGGTGTCGAGCCGGGTCCGCAGCTGCCGTCGCCGGCCGAGCGGGCGCGCCTTCGGGAGGCCGCCGGGATCACGCAGGCGCAGCTGGCGAAGGTGCTGCAGTCGACCGTGCAGACGGTGAAGAACTACGAGAACGGCCGGTCGACGCCGAAGCCGCCGCGGCTGGAGGCGTACGTGCGGCTGCTGGAGGGCTGGGCGGCGAAGTATCCGGCGCCGGACACCGCCCCGGCCGCCTCGACGGTCGAGGAGGTCCCGGCCGTCTTCGCCTTGCCGCCTGCTGCTGCCACTGTGCCCGCTGCTGCCGTGTCCTCCGCCGCCGTTGGTCCGGGGCCCGCCGCTGCCGGTCCGGAGTCTGCCACCGCTGCCCCGGGCGCTTCCGCTGCCGGCCCGGTGGCGGCTGCGTCCGCCGTGGAGGGGGCCGCGCAGGATCTCGCCGACCCGGACGGCGACGGCCCAGGCATCGGCCGCTCCCCGACGAGCCAACCGGCCCCGGCCTCAACACCAGCCTCGGTGCCGGTACGGTCCCCGCAGCCGCAGCCGCAGCCGCAGCCGCAGCCGCAGCCGCAGCCGCAGCCGCAGC
>NZ_JBEYFP010000457.1:0-4790 GCF_040634455.1 Kitasatospora sp. NPDC007106 | reverse complement strand
GGCCGAGCCCGTCGTCAGACCGCGGCGGGGACGGGGCGGCGGTCCTTGAGGTGGACGCCCAGGGCCACCAGGGCCGTCGCCGCGGCCAGGACGCCCACCGCCGCCGCCAGGGAGCCGACCAGCGCGGCGGCGGCCAGCAGCACGAGCGGGCAGACGAACTCGCCGAGGAAGAAGGCCGCCGTCCACAGACCGGTGCCGCGGCCGCGGTCCGCGTGGTCCAGCAGGGCCATCGCCCGGGTGAGCAGCAGCGGCAGCAGGACGCCGGTGCCGAGGCAGTCGACCACGGCGCCGGCCACCAGCAGCGACGCCCGGTCGGCGACCGCCATCAGCACGAATCCGGCCGCGCAGAGCGCCAGCACCTGCGGCAGGAAACGCTGCGCCCGGGCCGTGAAGCGGGCGAAGCCGGCCGCCCCGGCGACGGTGGCCGCACTGGCCAGTGCGGTCGCCGCGCCGATCACGGCCGGTGCGGTCACCCCCAGGTCGTCCAGCAGGTAGGAGGTCTCCACCGGCACGGTGTAGAACACCACCGCGCCGAACACCGTCAGTCCGCAGGTCGGTGCCAACCGTCGCCAGGGGAAGGGCCGTTCCTCGCCGCCGCCGCCCGGCCCGACCGGCTCCGCCGGAGCGTCCGCGGCAGTGACGGCGGCCTTCGGCGCGGGCCGCAGCACGGTCGCCATCAGCGGCGCCAGCAGCAGGCTCACCGCGTACGCCCAGAACGGCGCCCGCCAGCCGGCCGAGCCGACGGCCCCGCCGATCGCGAAGAACGCGGTGGCGGAGACGGCGGCGCAGATCGTCTGCAGGGCGAGGTAGCGGTCCCGGGTGCGGCCGCTCCAGTAGTCGCCGATCAGGGTGGTGCAGCAGGTCATGATGACGGCCTCGGTGACGCCGACGAGCGCCCGGCTGGCGACGATCGCCCCGAGCGAGTCGAGCCAGAGCGGCGCCGTGCCGACGAACGCGTACGCGACGGTCGCCCCGACCAGCAGCCGGTGCCGGCCGAGCCGGTCGATCAGCACGCCGGCGAACGGGGCGAGCAGGGCGAGCGCCAGCGCGGGGATCGTCAGGGCGACCGGCACCAGCGCGTCGGCGCCGGGGGTGGCGGCGAAGTGGTCCTGGATCCTGGGCAGGACGGGGGCGATGAGGACGGCGCCCAGGATCGGCAGGCAACTGCCGGCCATCAGCAGCACGGCCTTGAGCCGCAGGCCGGGTACGGACGCGGCCGGTGCGTCGGCGACCGCCGGCGCGGGGGCGACTGCCGTGGCGAGGGTGGCGGGCAGGTCGGGGTCGGCGGTCGCCACGGGGGCGTCGGTACTGTCGTCGGGGGCGATGGGGGCGGGCACTTGATCTCCGTTCACGGACGGTGGGGCAGGTGGGGCGCTCGACTGTCGGCGTGGAACGCGCCTACTACTACCAGCAGTTCGTTGCGGCTCCCAGCCCTCGCCCACCCCGTGGGACGGCCCCGCCCCGGCCCGGTGGCGCCCGGTGCGGCCGCTACCAGGGCACGACCTGTCCGAGGTGGTCGACGAAGTGGAGTCCGGGCTTCCCGCGGTGGGCCTCGATCGTGTCCACCACCCCGGGAACGCTCTCCTCCACGCCGAGTTCGGCGTCCGGGCCGCCGAGGTCGGTGCGGACCCAGCCCGGGTCCGTCAGCAGCAGCGTCCGCGGATCGTCCGCGTGCCGGGCGGCGTGACAGCGCATCAGCTGGTTCAGCGCGGACTTGCTCGCCCGGTACAGGTCCTGCCCGCCGTCGGTGTTGAGGGCGATGCTGCCCTGGTCGGAGGACATCACGCCGATCGTCCCGGCCG
This sequence comes from Kitasatospora sp. NPDC007106, assembly GCF_040634455.1. Lineage (NCBI taxonomy): Bacteria > Bacillati > Actinomycetota > Actinomycetes > Kitasatosporales > Streptomycetaceae > Kitasatospora > Kitasatospora sp. NPDC007106. Next base: position 2,988 of record NZ_JBEYFP010000457.1, on the reverse strand, counting down.
GGGCGACCAGCGGGCGCAGCCACTCGACGACGCGCATCGGGCCGAGCGCGTTGGTGGCCATCACCTCGGTGAACATCTCCGTCGGGACGTCGCCGATCGGGAGGTCGCCGCGGGTGACGGCGGCGTTGACGAAGAGCAGGTCGAGCGTGCGTCCCGCCAGCCGGTCGCGCAGGGCGGTGATCCCTTCGGGGTCGGTCATCTCCAGCGACTCGACGGCGAGGCGGCCCCCGGACTCCTCGGCCAGGTCGTGCAGGCCGGTGCGCCGGCTGCCGCGGACGGTGCCGATGACGTCCCAGCCGCGGCGCAGGTACTCCGCCGCCAGTTCGAGGCCCAAGGTCCGGGAGGCGCCGACGATCAGGGCGGTCGGGCGGGTGTCGGTCATGTCGTTTCCTGTCGTGCGTGCGGAGCGCCGCCTCGGCGGCGGCTCCGCAGAAGTGGTGACGAATCGTCAGGGTGGGCCGCCGGTCGGGCGGCCGGGCCGTCGTCGGTGCGTCACTGCGCGCCGACGGGCTGTCATGCACCGAGTCTCCGACGGGCCCGACCGGCCGTCCAATACCCTTCGGTCCGCATTGATACCGTCCGGATATGGATCTCGACCTGCGGAAGCTCCGCTACTTCGTCGCGGTGGCCGAACACCGGCACTTCGGCCGGGCCGCGCGGGCCCTGTTCATCGCCCAGCCCGTCCTCAGTCGCCAGATCCGGGTCTTCGAGCGGGAGTTCGGCTGCCCGTTGCTCGAGCGGACCACCCGCAGCGTCGAACTGACCCCGGCCGGGCAGCGGTTGTACGAGGAGGCACGGAGGATCACCGCGGTGGTGGACTCGGCCGTCCGCCGCGTACACGAGGCCGCGCGCGGCGAACAGCGCCTGGTCGTCGCCTTCGCACCGGGCCTGCACGTCTCGCACGCCGTCCGGGCCTTCGCCCGGAGCCGCCCGGAGGTCGCCGTCGACGTCTTCCCGCTGCGCTGGTGGGAGCGGGACGCGCCGCTGCGCGACGGCCGCGTCCACGTCGCGTACCTCCGCCGGCCGTTCGACGACACGGGGCTGCGCACCGTCGCCGTCGACCGGGAGACCAAGGTGGCGTGCCTGCCCGTCACGCATCCACTGGCCGGGCGCCCCGCACTCACCACGGCGGACCTCGACGGCGAGCCCCTCCTCGACGGCAAGGAACGGCGGACGTCCACGCTGGAGGGCAAGTTCGAGCTCATCGCCTCCGGGCAGGGCATCGCGCTCGTCCCCGCGAGTGTCGCCGACTCGTACTCCCGCCCCGACCTCGTCCACCTGCCGGTGACCGACCTCCAGCCGGTCGAGACCTGCCTCGCCGTGCCGCAGGACGACTGCACCGGCCCCGCAGCCGACTTCCTCGACCTCGCCGCCGCCCTCCTGCGCCCCCGCGCGGACGGCGCCGACGCCCCGGCCCCCGCCGCCGACGGGTAAGAGCCGTCTTCCAAGGGCGTGCGAGTGCCTCACGGGGGCGCGTGGGGAGGCACCTTCCGGCCGAAGACCGGGGGAGAACCGCGCAGTCCGGGAGTGGTGCTGCCGACGAGTCCGAGTCGCCCTCGGTCCGCACGGCGGCCCGCATCCGAATGGCGCAGTTCTCCCCCGGCCTTCGCCGGGAGGTATCCCACGCACCCCTGAACCGACCGTTCGAGCGCCCTTCGGGCAAGTCCGGGGCCGGCCCGTCAGCGGTAGGGGACCACCGCCACCGGGCAGGTGACGTGGTGGATCGCCGCATGGGTCACCGGGCCGACGTGGCCGCCGAAGGTCACCCGCCGGTCGTGGCGGCCGACCACCAGCAGGCCGACGTCCTCGCCGACGGCCTCCACCACCGCGAGCGCGGCGCTGCCGGGTACCACGGTCGCCTCCACCTCGACGTCCGGATGCTTGGTGCGCCACGGCTGCAACGCCTCGGTGAGCGCCTGCTCCTCGGCCGACGCCAGGTCCGCGGAGATCGCCGCGATCGCGCCGAAGGCCATGTACTCGCTGCCCGCCGGCGGCCCGGCCGCGTGCAGCACCCGCAGCGACACCCCGCGCTGCGCGGCGGCCCGGAAGGCGAAGTCCAGCACCTCGGGACAGTCGTGGCGGAGGTCCAGGGCGAGGGCGACGGCACTGCGGGCCGGGGCCGGGTCGACCCCGCCGCCGGCCCGGACGAGCACCACCGGGCAGACCGCCCCGGCCAGCACCTCCTGGCTGACCGAGCCGACCAGGAAGCCGCGCAGCGTGCTCAGCCCGCGCGAGCCCAGCACCAGCACGGACGCCTTCTCGCCGGCGGCCTTCAGCACGGCGGCGGGCGCGTCGGGCACCAGCCGCGAGGTGACCGCCACGTCGCCGGCGGACGCCCGTACCGCGGCCTCCTGGTCGGCCAGTTGCTGCCGGACCCAGCGGTCCGCGTCCTCGCCGCCGAGGACGTGGTGCTTGGGCCACGGCCAGGCCTGGACGAGCTCCAGCGGCAGCCCGCGCAGCGCCGCCTCGACGGTCGCCCACCGCAGGGCGGCGATGCTCTCGGCCGAGCCGTCGTAACCGACGACGACGGGTCCGTTCACGGGATCCTCCCGGTGGTGCGATCGTTCGGTGCCGGTACGGCCGGTACGGCCGGGCCGGGCCGGCGGGCACGGCGTGCGGGCACGTCGCGGGCGGCGCCGGGAACGCGCCGCCGGGGTACGCCCGTGCCGCGTGCGCCCCATCGCACCAGTCTCGCGCGATCGGAGACAGGGCCGGACGGCCCTTCCCCGGGCGACGGCCGGGTGAACGCCCGGCCGAGCCCCGGCGAACCGGGCCGACCGGTACGGCCACGGGGTACCTCGGGTCGCCCGGGAGGGCGGACCGGATGCCCCACCGGGGTACCGCGCCGCAGCTGCACGGCAGGGCCCCGACCCGCCGCGGCCGCCCGGCCCCGTTCGGCGGACCGGCCGCCCCCGGCGGACCCGCATCAGAGAGACCGACGCGCCACCCCTCGCATGCCCTGGGCACGAGGGGTTTTTTGTTGCACGC
>NZ_JBEYFP010000456.1:0-4792 GCF_040634455.1 Kitasatospora sp. NPDC007106 | reverse complement strand
CCACACACCCCCCCCACACCCCCCCCTCTCCCCCCCCCCCCCCCCCTTCCCCCCCCCCCCCCGGCCCCCCCCCCGGGGGGGCCGGCCCCCCCCCCCCCCCCCCGCCCCCGTCCCCCGACCGACCGACGAAAGGTGCCAGCCCCGTGTCGCTCTCCCTCGCCTGCATCCTCGCCGAGGCCGCCCGCCGGTACCCCGACCGCACCGCCGTGATCGACGGCCCGCTGCACGAGACGTACGCCGAGCTGTGGGCCGGCGCACTCGCCCGCGGCGGCGCGCTGACCGCACTCGGCGTCCGCCCGGGCGACCGGGTCGCCCTGATGGTGCCCAACACCGTCGAGTTCCCGCGCGCCTACTACGCGGTCCTCGCCGCCGGGGCGGTCGTCGTCCCCGTCCACCTGCTGCTCACCCCGGCCGAGGCCGCGTTCGTGCTGCAGGACAGCGGCGCCCGGCTGCTGCTCGTCGACCAGGCGCTCGCCGGGGCCGGCGCCGAGGCCGCCTGGCTGGCCGGCATCCCCGCGATCGGCGTCGGTGCCGCGACCGGGCAGCACGAGTCCGGTGCCGCGGCCGGGACGCCGGACCCCGACCCCGGCTGGCAGGGCGTCCTGCCGCGGCTGGAGGAGACCGCGGCCGCCCCGCTGCGCAGCTACGCCACCCGGCAGCCCGAGGACCCGGCCGTGCTGCTGTACACCAGCGGCACCACCGGCCGGCCCAAGGGCGCCGTGCTCACCCAGCTCAACCTGGTGATGAACGCCGTGGTCAACGCCTTCGACGCCAACGACGTCACCCCCGACGACGTGGTGCTCGGCTGCCTGCCGCTGTTCCACGCCTACGGCCAGACGGTGGCGATGAACACGACCTTCCGGGTCGGCGCCACCCTCGTCCTGATGGGGCGGTTCCGGCCGGAGCAGGCAATGGAGCTGATGGTCCGCCACCGGGCGACGGTCTTCCACGGCGTCCCCACCATGTACGCGGCGCTGGTCGAGGCCGCCGCCCGCAGCCGGCCGGAGGGGCTGGCGCTGCGGATGTGCGTCTCCGGCGGCGCCGCCCTGCCGCTCGCCGTGCTGGAGGACGTCGAGGAGCACCTCGGCGCCCCCGTCTTCGAGGGGTACGGGCTCTCCGAGACCTCGCCGACCGCGGCCGTGAACCAGCCGCACTTCGGCCGTCGGGCGGGCACCGTGGGCCACCGGGTCTGGGGCGTCGAGGTCGAGATCGCCCGGCCCGGCACCGGGCCGCTGGAGCTGCTGCCCACCGGCGGGATCGGCGAGATCGTCGTCCGCGGCCACAACGTCTTCGCCGGGTACCACCGGCTGCCGGAGGCGACCGCCGAGGCGATGGCGGACGGCTGGCTGCGCACCGGCGACCTCGGCACGCTGGACGCGGACGGCTTCCTCACCGTCGTCGACCGGACGAAGGACGTGGTGATCCGCGGCGGCTTCAACGTCTACCCGAGCGAGGTCGAGGACGTGCTGCTGCGGCACCCGGCGATCGCCCGGGTCGCGGTGATCGGCCTGCCGCACCCCCGGCACGGCGAGGAGGTCTGCGCGGTCGTCGTCCCCGCCGACCCCGCCGACCCGCCCGCCCCCTCGGAGATCACCGCCTGGGCCTCCGAACGGCTCGGCCGCCACAAGTACCCGCGCCAGGTCGAGATCGTCGCCGAACTCCCGCTCGGCCCCAGCCTCAAGGTCCTCAAGCGCGAACTCCGCCGCACCGTCACCCCGGCGGCGAACTGACCCGGGCCGCACCGGTCCGGCGGAAACGGGGTGGCGGCCGGGCCGGTCAGCCGGCCAGGGCGGCGCGGCGGGGAGCGTGCGGGTCGGACCACGCCTGGGCGGGGCGGTGCCGGGCGCGTTCGCGGGCGTAGGCGCGCAGCAGCGGCTCGTAGCGGTACCGGCCGGGCTCGCGGGCGGTGAGCAGGCCGGCGTCGGTGAGCCGTTCCAGGACGCGTTCGGCGCGGGCCGGGGGTTCGCCGAGCAGGCGGGCGGCGGTGCTCAGGCCGACGGTGTCGGTCGGGGCGAGGGCCAGCAGGTGGAAGGCGCGGGCGGTCGGCGGGTCGAGGCTCTCGCAGCCCGCCGCGAAGGCCGCGCGGACGTCCAGGCTGCCGAGGCAGAGTTCGTCCAGGGCACGGCCCTCGTCGACGATCCGCTCCACCAGGTGCCGGACCGTCCAGGAGGGCCGGGCGGCGAGCCGGGCACCGCAGATCCGCAGGGCCAGCGGCAGCCCGCCGCAGGCGGCGGCGAGCTGGCCGAGCGCCCGGGGTTCGGCGTCCGCCCTGGCCGGGCCGACCAGCCGGGCGAGGAACTGCCGGGCCTCGTCGGCGGGCAGCGGCCCGAGGTGCAGGGCGTGGCTGCCGCCGAGGTCGGGCAGCCGGGTACGGGCGGTGACCAGGGCGGAGTTGCCGGGCCCGGCGGGCATCAGCGGCCGGATGTGGGCGCTGTCGCGGGCGTCGTCCAGGACGACCAGTGTCCGTCGGCCGGCCAGCAGCGAGCGGAACAGTGCCGTCCGGGAGTCGGTGTCCTGCGGAACGGCGGCGGCGGGCACGCCGAGGGCCAGCAGGAAGCTGCCGAGCACGGCGTGCGGGGCGGCCGGCTGCCGGCGGCTGCCCCGCAGGTCGGCATAGAGGATGCCGTCGGGGTAGGCGCCGCGGGCGTCGTGCGCGGCGTGCTGGACGAGGGCGCTCTTGCCCGCACCGGGCTGGCCGCTGACGACCGCGATCAGCGGGGCGCGGCGGTCGTCGGCGGTGAGCAGCGCGGCGAGGTCGGCGGCCGGCTCCGTCCGGCCGGTGAAGTCGGTCAGGCCGGGCGGGAGTTGGAAGGGGGTGACGAGGACGGTACGGGTGCGGGCGGCCGGGCGGGCGGGTGCGGCGAGGGCGGGGTCGGCGCGCAGGATGCGGCCGTGCACGGTGCGGATCTCGCTGCCGGGGTCGACCCCCAACTCGTCGGCGAGCACCCGGCGGACCTCCCCGTACACGGCGAGCGCCTCGGACTGGCGGCCGCTGCGGTAGAGGGCGGTCATCAACTGGGCCCAGAGGTGCTCGCGTTCGGGGTGGGCTGCGGTCAGCGTCCGCAGTTCGCCGAGGAGTTCGGTGTGCCGGCCGAGGGCGAGCGCCGCTTCGGCCCGGCCTTCGAGGACGTCGAGACGGGCTTCGGCGAGCCGGCCGGCCTCGGAGCGCCGCAGCGCCTCGGAGGGGACGTCGACGAGGGCGGGTCCGCGCCAGAGCGCGAGCGCCGCCTCGTAGTGGGCGGCGGCCTGCTCGGCGTCGCCGTTGCGGAGCCGGTCGTGGCCGAGGTCGCGCAGCCGGGTGAACCGGTCGGCGTCGAACTCCTCGGCGGCGACGACCAGGAGGTAGCCGCCGGCCTCCGTGGCGAGCCGGTGCCCGGCCTCGCCGAGGGCCTTGCGCAGCCGCATCACGTAGTTGCGCAGGGTGGTGGCGGCGGTGCGCGGCGGCCACCCGTCCCACACCGTGTCGGCCAGTACGTCGGCCGGTACGACCTGCCCTCGCCGGACGAGCAGGGCCGCCAGCAGCGCCCGCTGTTTGGCCGCGGCCACCGGGCGGTCGCCCTCCGCGTCCCGCACCAGCAGCGGCCCGAGTATTCCGAACTCCATCCCCACGCTCCCCCACACCTCGGCCTGGTGCGCCGGGCGGCGGGGCCCGTCCCCCGGTCCGCCGCCCGGCGTGACTCCGTTCTATGCCGGTGCGGGGTTGACCGGTGGATCTTGCGGTGACGGCCAATCAACTCCGGGCAGCGCCGGTCTTCCGAGGTGGGCGCGGACGGCGGCGCGGCACGGCCGACCCGCTCCGGGGCGCGGACGGGGACGGCGGCGGGGCGGATTCGGCCGGGCCGCCGCCGGCCCCCGTCCGGGCCGGTCAATCAATTCCGGTCAACGGCCGGTTCAGCCGCAGTGGCTCCAGCCGCTCGTCCAGGTGGTGCCTCGGTAGGAGCCGCCCCAGTCGACGCAGGTGCCCGTCGCGTCCAGCGTCACCGGGCCCGCGTAGTAGGTGAAGCTGCCGGGGTTGGCGGCACTGGCGCCGCCCTGCACCGTGAGGGTGGCGTCCATCGGGACGGCGCCGGAGGGCCGGTCGGCCAGGGTGACCACGCAGTTGCGGCCGCTGGAGGCCTCGTACAGCAAGTAGGCGGTGGCGCCGCCGAACGCGTGCGAGTCGATCACGCCGAAGCCGGGGCCGCAGACCTGGGCGGGGGTGTACGGGTTGGCGGTGGAGGTCGTGACCGGGGTGATGTAGCCGTCGATGCGGTAGCCGTGGGCGGGGTCGACGGTGCCGGGCACGCTGCCGACCGCGCGCTCGGAGGCGGGGACGGTCAGCGACACCACGGAGGAGCTCTTGGCGAACGCGGGCTCGTCGACGGCGTTCGGGTCGCCGTTCCAGTCGCCGTTGGCGGTCACCACCGAGCCGTCCGCGCCGACCGAGGTGACGATGCCGACGTGGTGGACGACGGCGCCCGAGCCGGTGCCGGTGCCGTAGATCACGGCGTCGCCGGGCTGCGGCTGGTAGGTGGCCGCGGTGTGCAGGGTGCCGTTGTTCTGTCCGTAGGTGCGGAAGCTGACCGCGGAGGCGTCGAGTCCGGTGACGGCGAGTCCGGCGTTGCGCCACGCCCAGATCGCGAAGTCGGCGCACCAGTACTCGGGGACGCCGGCCCAGCCGACGCAGCTGTGCTCGAACTGGGAGCCGCCCAGGGTGTTGTGGGTCGGTGTGTCGGCACAGGTCCCGGCGGAGCGGCCGACGTTGGCGGCGGCGAGCTGGGCGGCGGTGGCCGCGGCGGCCGCGGCGGTGTTC
>NZ_JBEYFP010000455.1:0-4808 GCF_040634455.1 Kitasatospora sp. NPDC007106 | reverse complement strand
ATCTTGTCGGCCACGTCGGCGACCACGCCGAGGTCGTGGGTGATCAGGATCAGACCCATGTTGTACTCGGCCTGGAGCTCCGCCAGCAGGTCCATGACCTGCGCCTGGACGGTCACGTCCAGCGCGGTGGTCGGCTCGTCCGCGATGATCAGGTCGGGCTGCAGGGCCAGCGCCATAGCGATCATGATGCGCTGGCGCATGCCGCCGGAGAACTGGTGCGGGTAGTCGTTGACCCGCTGGGCGGCGGCCGGGATCCGGACGCGGTCCATCAGCTCGACGGCCTTGGCCTTGGCCTCCTTCTTGGAGGCGCCCTCGTGCACCCGGAACATCTCGCCGAGCTGGTAGCCGACGGAGAGCACCGGGTTTAGCGAGGAGAGCGCGTCCTGGAAGATCATGGCGATCTTGCGGCCGCGGATCCTCCGGCGCTGCTCCTCCTTCATGGCGAGCATGTCCTCGCCGCGGTAGAGGATCTGGCCCTGGGTGATCCTGCCCGGCGGCATGTCGAGGATGCCCATGATCGTCTGGGCGGTCACCGACTTGCCGGAGCCCGACTCGCCGAGCACGGCGAGGGTCTCGCCGGCGGCGACGGAGTAGTTCACGCCGTTGACGGCCTTGGCGACGCCGTCGCGGGTGCGGAACTCCACGTGGAGGTCGCGGACCTCCAGCAGCGGCGTGCCCACGGCGAGCCGGTCGGTCTTCTTGGTCTCGATGGCGGTGGTCATCCGATCGTCACCCCTTCTCTCAGCGCAGCTTCGGGTCGAGGGCGTCGCGGACCGCGTCGCCGACCATGATGAAGGCCAGCACCGTGACGCTCAGCGCCGCGGCCGGGAAGAGCAGCACGTGCGGCGCCTCCAGGAAGCGGTTCGAGGCGTCGCTGATCATCAGGCCCCAGGAGATCTGCGGCGGCTGCACACCGATGCCGAGGTAGGAGAGCGCGGCCTCGGCGCCGATGTACACGCCCAGGCTGATCGCGGAGACCACGATGACCGGGGCGACGGCGTTCGGCATGATGTGCCGGAAGGTGATCCGCAGGTTGCCCGCGCCGAGCGCCTTGGCGGCCACCACGTAGTCGTTGTGCTTGTTGGCGATCACCGAGGCGCGCATGATCCGGAAGATCTGCGGCCAGCCGAGGGCGGCCAGCACCATCGACACCGACAGCACGTTGCCGGAGCCCCAGAACGACATGATCAGCATGCCGCCGAGCAGCGACGGGACGGCGAAGAAGATCTCGGTGAAGCGGGACAGCACGCTGTCGAGCACACCGCCGACCCAGCCGGCCAGCAGGCCGAGCAGGCAGCCGACGAGGGTCACCAGGGTGGTGGTCAGCACGCCGACCACGATGGAGTTGCGGGCCGACCACACCGTGCGGGTGTAGACGTCGCAGCCCTGCACGTCGAAGCCGAACCAGTGTTCGGCGCTGGGGCGCTTCAGCGAGTCCGCGAGGTCGCAGGCGTCGTTGGCGAACGGGCTGCCGCTGGTGAACAGCTGCGGGACGGCCGAGACGACGAGCAGCAGGAGCACCAGGGTCGCGCCGATCACGAAGACCGGGTTGCGGCGCAGGTCGCGCAGGGCGTCGCTCCACAGGCTGGCGACGCGCTCCGGCTTCTGCTTCGGCTCCTGCCCGCCGGCCGCGGCGGCGCTGCCGCTCGGGGCCTCGGGGTCGACGACGATCGTGTCACTCATAGCGGATCCTCGGGTCGAGCACGGCGTACAGCAGGTCCACGAGCAGGTTGGCGACCAGGTAGACCAGCACCAGCAGGGTCACCACACCGACGATGACCACGCCCTGCTTGTTGTAGATGGACTGCGCGAGCAGGCCGCCCACACCGTGGATGTTGAAGAGCTTCTCGGTGATGACCGCACCGCCCATGAGCGCGCCGAGGTCGGCGCCGAGGAAGGTGACGATCGGGATCAGGGCGTTGCGCAGCGCGTGCCGGCCGATGACCCGGCGGCGGCTGAGGCCCTTGGCGACGGCGGTGCGCACGTAGTCGGCGCGCATGGTCTCCATCAGGCTGGTGCGGGTCAGCCGGGCGACGTACGCCAGCGAGGTGGAGGCGAGCACCAGGGCCGGCAGCAGGTAGGCGCGCAGGCCGTCCTCCTCCCGGAAGGAGACCGGGAAGAAGTCGATGCCGTAGTCGTTGCGGAGCTTGACGCCGAGCAGCAGCTGGAGCGCGGAGCCGAGCACGAACACCGGGACGGAGATGACCAGGAGGGTGGAGATCAGCACCAGCTGGTCGAGGAACTTGCCCCGGCGCAGGGCCGCCAGCACACCCGCGGACACACCGATCACGGCCTCGATCGCGAAGGCGACCAGGGCCAGGTTGACGGTGTACGGGAGCGCCTCGCTGATCATGTCGATGACCGCGCGACCTCGCATGTCCTCACCGAGGTTGCCGGTGAAGACCCCGCTGATGTAGTGCCAGTACTGCACCAGGAACGGGTCGTTGAGGTGGTACTTCTCGCGGATCAGCGCGGCGACCAGCGGGTCGGGGCGCTTCTCGCCGGAGAGCGCCTGCACCGGGTCGCCGGGCAGCGCGTTCACCAGGTAGTAGATCAGAAGCGTCGCACCGAGCAGTACAGGGATCGCCTGTATCAGTCGGCGGATGACATAGCGGCCCATCAGACCTCCACACTTTCGGGCAAGGAAGGAGGCGGCCGGCCGGGTCCGAGGACCCGGCCGCCCGCCCCCGGTCGTCTGCTACCGGGTCAGCCGGCGAGCTCGACGTTGGCCAGGTCCATGCGGCCGAAGGCGTCGGTGTCGACGTTCTTCACGGACTTGGTGTACGCGGCGGAGGACATGTTGGTGTACACCGGGATGTACGGCAGGTCCTGGACGAGGACGTCGTCGGCCTGCTGGTACAGCTTCAGGCCCTCCTCCTGGGTCTTCGCCTGGTCGGCCTGGGAGAGCAGGCTCTCGAACTTGTCGTTGACGTAACCGCCGTAGTTCGAGCCCTGGTCGATGGCGACCTTGGAGAAGATCGGGCGCAGGTAGTTCTCGGCGGACGGGTAGTCCATCGACCAGCCCATGCGGAAGGCGCCGGAGTACTGCTTCTCGCCGAGCGCGTCCAGCATCTTGCCGAACTTCTCGAACGGCTTGGCGGTGACCTCGACGCCGAGGTTCTTCTTCAGCTGGTTGGCGACGGCCTCGATCCACTCCTTGTGGCCGCCGTCGGCGTTGTAGCCCAGCTCGATGGTGTTGTTCGGGACACCGCCGGCCTGGGTGAAGAGCTCCTTGGCCTTGGCCGGGTTGTAGGTGCCGGCCTCGCCCAGGGCGCCCTTGCGGTAGCCGGCCACCAGCGGGCTGATGAAGTCGTCGGCGGGGACGCGGCTGCCGTTGAAGATGGTCTTGCTGATGGCCTCGCGGTCGATGGCCATCGAGATCGCCTTGCGGATCTCCGGCTTGCCGTAGGTGGCCGGGTTGGTGGCGATCGGGAAGCCGATGTAGCCGACGCCGGACTCCGGCTTGTAGATGTAGCGGTCGCCGAACTCCGACTTCACCGTGGACATCGCCGAGGTGGGCAGCTTGTCGGTGATCTGGATCGCGTCGGTGCGCAGGTCGTTGTACGCGGTGTCCAGGCTGTCGTAGATCTTGAAGGTGACGCCCTGGAGCTTGGCCTTGCCGTCCGCGGCCGGGAAGGCGTCGTAGCGCTTCACCTTGATCTGCTTGTTGTGCTCCCAGGAACCGTCCATCTGGAACGGGCCGTTGCCGACCGGCTTCTCGCCGAAGGCCTTGGGGTCGGTGAAGAACGCCTTGGGCAGCGGGTAGAACGCGGTGTAGCCCAGCATGGTCTTGAACTGGGAGAACGGCGCGGTCAGGGAGACGGTGAAGGTCTTGTCGTCGACGACCTTCAGGCCCTTGAGCTCCTTGGCGGTGGGCTTCTTGTCCTTGCCCGGGGCGAGCTCCTCGGAGCCCTCGATCTTGGCGAAGAAGGGCAGGCCCTCCTGCGCGTTGTCCTGGTTGGCGCCGTAGTTCCAGGCGTCGACGAAGGACTGGGCGGTGACCTTCTCGCCGTTGTGGAAGGTGTAGCCGTCCTTCAGCTTGATCGTCCAGACCTTGCTGTCGGGGGACTCGATGGACTCGGCGACGCGGAGCTTGGGCTCGCTGGTCTTGACGTCGTAGTCGACCAGGCCGGCGAAGAGGGCGTTCAGCACCTCGGCGCCCTCGGACTCGGCGGTGTTGGTCGGGACCAGGCCGTGCTGCGGCTCGCCGAGCTGGACGGCGATCGAGCCGCCGTCCTTGGCGGTGGCCTTGTCGCCGCTCGTGCCGGACGTGCTGCAGGCGGTCGCGGCGAGGGCGACAGCGGTGGCGGCCACGATCCACTTGGCCGGGGTTGCTCCGCGCATGGGGAGATGCCTCCTGAGGTGGTTTCAACGCGGAGGCACCACAGGGGGGATGGCCGGAGTCTTCGCCCCGGTCATGAGGTGCCTCCTCGCCCGAGGTTCGGCGCGCACCCCTGCGCGTGACCCGTGACCCGAGCTCGACTGTCCCACTATCGGACACCGCGAGATGCGGAACTGACCATTACGGATCTCAATTTGGTCACATGCGCGACGAATTGGTTTCACAAATTGGACATTGAGGGCATACCCAACCGGCATCAAACGGACAGTCGTCGCGCATGACGGTCGGTCACGCACGATTACCGGACATCGACGGTGCTCCGGATACCGGACACCCCGGCCGGCCCCGGGCAGACGAAACGGCCGGCTCCCGCCCCCTCCGCGGGGGTGGGAGCCGGCCGTCCGATGCCGTGCCGAGGCGTACTGCGGGCGTCAGCCCTTCTTGGGGATAGGAAGAGCGGCGGGGA
>NZ_JBEYFP010000454.1:0-4826 GCF_040634455.1 Kitasatospora sp. NPDC007106 | reverse complement strand
CCCCTCCTTCCGGGGACTGCTCGTCGCCGAGCACGCTGATCTGGACGGAGATCCGGGTCGACCTCGGCGCCACCGCGGACGGCGGCCCGCAGGCCGTCCCGCCAGGCGGCGTCACCGAGCGAGGCGGCGACCGCCCGCGCGGTCTCCTCCTCGACGGCCTGCACGGCGGAGTGTGCGCGGCCGGGCTGCGGCGGGGCCTCCGCCCGGGCGCTCGCGGTCTGCGCGGCGGCCCCCATGACCAGGGCGAGGACGGCGCCGACCGCGCCGACTCTCAGGGTGCTGATGGTGCTCAACGGTCCTCCATGGCTGGGTGTACGGAGTGCGCCCGCCACCCGTCGGCCACGGCAAGTTGACGCTCGTCGGCTTCCGCGTGGGGGCGGTGTTGAGTGAGCCAGGACAGCGAAGCAACCCCGTCGTGCCCGCGTCAAGGCTGCGCGGAGCACCTGTCTGACGAACGGTCAGTGTCGCTGCGGGGCGGCGGGCCACCGCCCGAAGGGGGCCGCCGGGAGAGTGTCGGGTCCATCATGCCGGGTCGGAGGGGGTCGGCGGTAGGACGGAGAGCACCTCGGTTCGATCTTGTCCGGGGCGGGGCGCACCCCGCACACTCGACGGACCCACCCCTTCCCATGCGCCCGGACTCCCCTGCGGAGGCACCGGGGCGTCCGCCGTGCTGCCCTGACGGCGGGTCGGGCCGTTGCCGGGGGTGGCGATGCGAAGGGGGAAACGGAATGAACAACGACGCCGTCCTGAGGGCCCGGGTGCTGCTGCTCGGCACGGGGAAGCTCAGCAGGCTCCAGCGGGTCACCGCGCACCGGCTGCTGGCCGTGGACAGCCCCGCCGTCCACCTGCCGAAGCTCTCCCGCGCCCTGGTGAAGCTCGGCAAGGAGATCGCACACCTCCCGGAGGCCCGGCTGGCCCTGCTCGACGAGGCCGTCGCCGCCGCCCGGGCGATGGACCCCACCGACCCCTACCGCCCGCAGGTGCTCGCCGAGGCGCTGGACGCCCGGCGGGAGCAGCTCCACGCCATGGGCCGGACCGCCGACGGCCCGGCGGGCGGTCAGTAGAGCGTCGGCACCCCGCCGCCCTCCGTCCGGGTGACGGCCACGCCCGGCAGGCCGCGGGTCCACCGGTCGGCGAGGGCGGCGAGGGTGTCGGCGTCGACCGGTGCGCGGCCGAGGCCGACGGCGAAGCGGGCGGTGGCGGGGCCGGTGGCGAACGGGTGCGGCCAGGCGTGCGCATCGGTGGCACCGGCCTCGTCGAGGGCGGCGACCAGGGCCCGCATCCGGCCGCGGACGAGGCCGAGCAGGGTCTCGAACTCCTCGGCCCGGCCCGGCCGTACCGTCACCACCGCCCAGGCGGCGTGCCGCCGGTGCAGGGGCGGCGGGGCGAGCAGGCCCGGCCGCGGGTCGGTTCCGGTGGCGGCCGCCGACTCCAGGAGTTCCCAGGCCCGGTAGAGCTCCTGGGTGAGCAGCTCCCGTCCGCCGGTGGTGACCTGGGCGGTGCAGGAGCGGACGGGGGCGGTCGGGGTGGCGACGGTGACCGGCCCGGCCGGGCCGACCGGCGGGCCGACCGGTTCGCGCCAGTCCCAGGCCGCCCAGCTGCCGAAGAAGTGCCGCAGCAGGTCCTGGCCGTCGAGGTCCGGTGCCTCCTGGACCGTCCGGGCGGCGAGGACGGCCCAGGCGAGGCCGGGCAGGCCGCCGAACGGCGCCGAGTCCAGGCCGCGGGCCTTCGCCCAGGCCTTGACCTCCCGTGCCAGGGCGGCGAAGGCGGCCCGCCGCGGGCCGACGGCGGCGAGCAGCGCGTCGGCGTCCGAGACGGCGCTGAGCGCCAGGGCCGCGGCCTCGCCGAGTTCGGCCCGCCGCTCGACCGCCTCCGCGGGGTCGAGCGGGCCCGTCGGCACGAGCACCAGGTCGACCGCCAAGGCGTCGACGGTGAAGCGCAGCCCCGGCACCCGGGCGCCGACGACCTGCCGCAGCCCGACGGCCTCCTGCAGCGCCTCCGCCACCCGCGCCGCCAGGGCGGGGACGTCCGGCTCGCCGGGCAGTGCGGCGACCAGGTCCAGGTCGGCGCCGGGCAGGGCGCAGCCCGTCCGCCGTGATCCGACGAGGTGCAGCACGCCCTCGCCGAGGGCTTCGGCGAGCCGCCGGGCGGTGCGGTCGGCGAGCGCGTCCGGTGCCGGGTCGGGGGCCGGTGCGGCGGGCTCGGGGAGCCAGCGGAGTTCCCCGGTGCCGAGGGTGAGCACGGCGCGCGGCCGCATCGGTTCCTCGGCGCGCCGCGAGAGCAGCACCAGCTCGCCGACCGGGGCCGCGGCCTCGGGCAGCCGTGCGGTGCACTCGGCGACGAGTGCCCGCGGGTCGTCCGTCCGGCCGAGGCTCAGGTGCGGGGTGAAGCCCTCCGAGCGTCCGCGGCAGCGCGGGAACCGCTCCAGCAGGGACCGGTGCAGGGCCTGCCACGGCCCGGCGCCGTCGGCGGCCGGGTCCAGCCAGACGGTGGAGCCGCTGCGGTGCCGGAAGCTGTGCACCCCGGCGAGCCGGGCGGTGAACGGGGCCGCCTCGGCGGCGGCCTCCGCGAGCAGCGGTGAGGCCTGTTCGAACTCGGCCTCGGGGACGAACCCGTACAGCACGTTGACGTGCGGCGGCCAGCGGTGGATCTGCGGGTCGTGCTCGGCCCGGACGGCCTGGATCGCGGGCCGCAGCGCGTCCGGCGGCAGCCAGGCCAGGGCGGTGCGCACCGACGGGCCGACGTCGAAGACGCCGCCGGGTGCGGCCCCGCCGGGGCCCAGTTCGACCGCCACACCGTAATGGTCCGACGGGTGGAGGCCGTCCGCGGCCGGGCGGTCGCCGAGCAGGACGGCGGAGCGGGCCTGCGGGCCGCCGGGGCGCAGCAGCACGCGGTCCAGCCGGGAGGCCCGGCCGGAGAGCGAGGAGACCGCGGCGAGCGGATTGGCGCCCGGGTCGAAGGTGGGGGTGCCGTCCTCGGGGCCGTGCACCGCGCTCCACGCGTCCTGCAGTCCGAGGACGGCGGCCGGGCCCTCGGCGCCGCCGCGGCCGTCGTTGAAGTCGCCGGCCAGCACCAGGTCGCCCTCGACGCCGGCCAGGCCCTCGGCGATCCGGGCCAGTTCGGCCCGCCGGCGGGCCGGCCCGTCCTCGCTGTGGTCGCTGGTCAGGTGGGTGGCGGCCACGGTGAGCGGCCCGGTGCCGGTGTCGACGACGACCGCGGCGAGCGCCTTGTGCGGGCCGAGCGGGTGCCGGCCGGCCTCCAGCACGGGCAGCCGGCTGAGCAGCAGCAGTCCGCAGTCGGGCACGTCCCGTCCGCGGGGGTCGGTGCCGACCGTCCAGCCGTCCCGCAGCCAGGGCTCGCGCAACAGCAGGTCGACCAGGGCCGGTTCGACCTCCTGCAGCGCGATCACGTCGGCGTCCGTGCGGGCGAGTGCGGCCAGCAGCAGCGGGCGGCGGCGCGCGGTGTCGATCCGCTCGCTGTCGTAGCGGTCCCAGAGGGTGTTCCAGGTGACGACCCGGACGGTGCCGCGCGGCGGCCGGCCGGCCGGGCGGTCGGCGGGCCGCCAGGCGGAGCCGTCCCAGGTGTGCGGGGTGCGGGCGGTGAAGAACGGGGCGTGCAGCCGCCGCCCGTCGCCGGCCCGGCCGGCCGCGGTGGTGTCCAGCCGGTCCACCCCGGCGGCGCGGTCCCACACCGTCTCGCCGTCGGCCTCCACGCAGAGCACCCGGTGCCAGGGGATGTCGCCGCCGGGGGCGAAGCCGTCCAGCGGGACGCGCTTGGGGTCGGCGCCGCGCTGCTGGACGACCAGCACGAACCGGGACGGGTCGAACCGGGCGTCCCAGCGGACGCGGTGGTAGATCTCCTCGCTGGTGCGCATCAGGCGTCCTCCCCGCCGATCGTCCCCGCCGTGTCCTCGACGGTGCCGGCCGCGCCGACGTACCAGGTGCGGTGCGCCTCGCCGGCGTACGGCGGGCCGTACCGGCGCAGCTGGTCGGCGAGCACGCCGGCCGGGACGGGGTGCGGCCGCACGCCGTTGCGGCGGACGAGTTCGGCCTCGCCGACCAGCAGCACCGCCTGGGTGACCAGGGCGTCGCGGCGCTGCGCGACGCCCCGGACGAGGGAGCGCTGCTGCCGGTTGAGCGAGGTGGCGTCCCACACGACGGTGCCGCCGCGGGCGAGCGCGGCGTCCAGCCGGTCCAGCCCCTCGCGCAGCACGTCCCCGTTGGCCCGCTGGTCGCCGCGGTCGCCGCGCTCCTCGCGCAGCCCGTCCAGCGAGATCCGGGCCGCGGTGCCGGGCAGCCGCTCGGCGAAGACGCTCTTGCCGCTGCCGGACGGGCCGACCAGGTGCACCAGGTGCGGGAAGGCGCCGGAGCGCCACCGCCAGGCCGCGGCCACGGCGTCGTCCACCCCGGTGACCCGGCCGAGCGCGAACGCCTCCCGGGCCTCGGCCCAGCAGCGGTCGGCGGCGTCCGGCCGGAGACCGGCGAGCGCCTCGCGGAGCCCCGTGCGGAGGGCGGCGAGCGGGGCCTCGCCGAGCAGCCCGGCGTCCTCGGCGTGCAGCGCCGACCAGGCGGCCTGCTCGCGGGCGTCGTCCGCCTCGGCGTCCGCCCGGCCGGCGGTGACGGCGGCGGCCACGGCGTGCAGTACGCCGAGGTCCGCGGCCTGGGCCAGCCGGACGAGGCCGGCCCGGCGGTCCTCGTCCGGGTAGGGGCGTTGCACGACGGGGTGCAGGCCGACCAGGTCGGCGACCCGGCGGGCGAGCGGCATGCCGAGCGGTGCGGCGAGCGTGGTGGCGAGGCGGGCCCGGTTGCTGCCGGGCAGGGCGGCCG
>NZ_JBEYFP010000453.1:0-4838 GCF_040634455.1 Kitasatospora sp. NPDC007106 | reverse complement strand
CGGCGGCGCGCCCTCGGCGGCCGGCCTGCGCCGCACCCAGCCGCCGGCACCGCCGCGCGCGGTCGGGTCCCAGACCGCCGGCGGCGTGTTGTCCTGATCCGTCATTCCCCTGCCCTCGCCCCGCTGCGTAGTCGCGTTGCACCCACCGCGCCGTGCCCAGCCGTTCGACTGCTGTCCGACACCGTACAGACCGCGGGTGCGCCGCGGCACGGCACCCGGTGGGTACCGCCCCGTGTCGTACGACGGCGGAACGCCCGGGATCGTGCCCGCCGCGCCCGCCCGCCCGGCCGTCCCGTCAGCCGGCGGTCCGCCGCAGCACCCGCAGCGACCCCGTCACCGAGACCTCCTCGAAGCCCTCGTCCAGCGCCCGCAGGTACACCCGGTACGGCGCCTGCCCGCCGTCCTCCGGGTCCGGGAAGACGTCGTGCACCACCAGCAGGCCGTCCTCGGCCAGGTGCGGCACCCAGCCCTCGTAGTCGCCGGTGGCGTGCTCGTCGGTGTGCCCGCCGTCGATGAAGACCAGCGCCAGCCGGCCGCCCCACAGCGCGGCGATCTGCGGCGAGCGGCCCACCAGGGCCACCACGTGCTCCTCCAGCCCGGCGTGGAACAGCGTCCGGCGGAAGACCGGCAGGGTGTCCATCCGGCCGACCTCCGGGTCGACCAGCGTCGGGTCGTGGTACTCCCAGCCCGGCTGCTGCTCCTCCGAGCCCCGGTGGTGGTCGACGGTGAGCGCCACCGTGCCGGTGCGGCGGGCCGCGTCCGCGAGCAGCACGGCCGAGCGGCCGCAGTACGTGCCGATCTCCAGCACCGGCAGCCCGGTGCGCCCCGCGGCCTCCACCGCCGCCGCGTACAGCGCGAGGCCCTCGTCCACCGGCATGAAGCCGGTCGCCGACTCGAAGGCCTTGAGCACCTCGGGCTCCGGGCGGGCCGCGCCGGGCGCGTCGTGGCGGTCGGTCATGCTGCTGCTCCCTGCGGGGCGGACGGACGGGTGCAGCGGACCCTACCCGACCGTCCGGCGCCGGAGGCCGCCCAGGTCCGCGCCCGGCACCCGGCGTCCGCGCCCGGCGCCCGTACGCTCGTGCCGTCGAGCGCCCCCGGCACGCGGGCGTGCGCGGGCCGTCCAGGCCGACCAGGGCAACGAGGGAACGGGAGCACCGATGCGCGCAGCGATCCTGCACGAGACCGGCCAGGACGAGCTGGAGGTCCGCGAGGACGTGGAGACGGTCGCCGTCGGGCCGGGCACCGTCCGGGTCCGGATGCGCGCGGCGGGGCTCTGCCACTCCGACCTCTCCGCGATGAGCGGCGTCCTGCCGCAGCCCGCGCCGTTCGTGCCCGGCCACGAGGGCGCCGGCGAGGTCACCGAGGTCGGCGAGGGCGTCACCGGCCTCGCCCCGGGCGACCGGGTGGTGCTCTGCTGGATGCCGCCCTGCGGCCGCTGCGCGTTCTGCACCCGCGGCGAGACCCACCTGTGCACCGCGAGCCTCAAGCGGCTCGCCGAGCCGACCTTCCGCTTCGGCGGCGGCACCGCCGCGTACGGCTTCTACAGCACCGGCAGCTTCGCGGAGGAGGCCGTGGTCGCCGCCGACGCCGTGCTGAAGGTGCCCGCCGACCTGCCCTTCGAGCTGGCCGCGCTGGTCGGCTGCGGGGTCACCACCGGCTTCGGCGCGGTGGTGAACACCGCCCGGATCGAGCCGGGAGCCACCGTCGCCGTGCTCGGCGCCGGCGGGGTCGGGGCGGCCGCCGTCCAGGCCGCCCTGGTCAGCGGCGCCGCCCGGGTCACCGTGGTCGACCCGGTCGCCTCCCGCCGCGAACGGGCCCTCGCACTCGGCGCCACCGACGCCCTCGCCCCGGAGGACCTGCGGGCCGCCGCCAAGGGCCTCGCCCTCGGCGGCTACGACTGCGTGGTCGAGGCGGTCGGCCGCTCGGAGACCGTCCGCGCCGCCTACGACGCCGCCCGGCGCGGCGGCACCGTCGTGGTGGTCGGCGCCGGCGCCCGCGACGACAAGGTCTCCTTCAGCCTCGGCGAGCTGTTCTTCAACGAGAAGCGGGTGCTGCCCTCGCTGTACGGCGGCGGTGACGTCGCCCGCACCGCGGCCCGGGTCGTCGAGCTGTGGCGGGCCGGGCGGCTCGACCTGGCCGCGCTGGTCACCCGCCGGGTGCCGCTCGCCGAGGTCGGCGAGGCGGTCGCGGGCATGCGCCGCGGCGAGGGCCTGCGCACCGTGATCACCTTCGACTGAGCCGCGCGCCGCCGGGAACGCCTGCGGCCCGGGGCAGGAGCCCCGGGCCGCAGGAGTGCGAGCAGGTCAGCGGCGGTGCTTGCCGTGCGCGTCGGCGTCGGCGCGGTCGTCAGCCGCCGTCGTGCCACGGTGGCGGCCGTGCCCGTTGTCCTCGGCCACGGCCCCGTCGGCGCCGGGCGCGGTGCGGTCGTGCTCGGTGGTGTCGGTGAGGGTTTCGGACATCAGGTTCTGTCTTCTCCGTGCGGTGCGGTACTGCGGTTGCAGCGTCGTCCGGCCGGGCACTGGGCGGCCCGGCCGCCCGGGCGTTCGGCACCCGGGGCCCCGGCCGCCGCGGCGGCCGGATCGGGTACGAGCCTATCGGGGCGGTCACCGCCCGCGCACGGCACACTCCGATTCGGTGGCGTCCGGCGCGTCCTCAGGCCGGTCTGCCGGTGCGCAGGAAGCCCGCCAGCAGCTCGTGCAGGACGGCGGCGCCCTCCTCGGCCAGCAGGTCGTGGCCGGCCCCGGCGGCCTCCACGTACCGGAAGTCGGTGCCCTCCGCCCGGCCGAGCCGCAGCAGCTCGTGACGGAGCGTGCGGGACTGCCCGACCGGCACCACCTCGTCCCGGTCGCCGTGCACGACCAGCAGCGGCGCCGTCAGCCGTCCGGCCAGCTGCAGCACGTCGCGCGGGCCGCGGGCGTCCTGCGGCTCGGCCTCGCCGCCGAGCCGCTCGCACATCGCCCGGACGGGCTCGGCGGCCTCGGCGAGCAGCCGCGCGCCGGACAGGAAGGGCGCCACCACCGCGCACCGCGCGAGGTGCCCGGCCGGGGCGTGCGCGGCGGCCAGCAGGGCGAGGAACGCGCCATAGCTCTGCCCGAACAGGGCGGGCGGCTCCAGGCCCAGGGCGGCCCGCTGCTCGGCCAGCCCGTCCAGCAGGTGCAGCACGTCGTCGAGGTCCGGGCCGCCCCAGGCGCCGTGCATCGCCGCCTCGTGCTCGGGCCCGTAGCCGGTGGAGCCGCGCTGGTTGACGGCGACCACGGCCGTCCCGCGGCCGGCCATCCGCTGCAGCGCCGGGTCGAACTCCAGCCGCCAGGCGTCGGCCGGCCCGCCGTGCAGCGCGAGGACGAGGTGCGGGGCGGCCAGCCAGGAGTCGCCGCCGTACACCACGGCCTCCAGCGGGCCGGCCGGGCCGCCGAGGTGCACCAGCCGGGCGCCCTGCCAGCTGCCGCCGTCGCCGGGTTCGGCCGAGCCGTCCACCCGCCAGCCGGGCGGGTGCGCGCCGGCCGGCCCGGCCGGCTGCTCACCGTGCACGGCGCCGGAGCCGAGCGGGGCGAGCTGCAGCGGCAGCGGCGGCGGGACGGCCCCCGGGGTGCCGGTGCCGCCCGCCGCCAGCAGGGCGTCGACGTCGACGGTGGCGAGGGCGGCCGGGCGGTCCGGCGCCGAGTACGGGATCCGCAGGCCGGCCGTCGACCAGTGGCCCGTCTCGCCGAACCGGCCGGGCGGGGCGGGCAGCCGGTCCAGCCGGCCCGCGGAGGGCTGCCAGAGCGCGAGGGCGGTGGCCGCGCCGTGGTCGAGCTGCAGCACGACCCGCGGATCGCCCGCCCCGCCGGGGGCGAGCGCGACCGGCCGCGGCACCGGGCCGGGCAGGTGCAGGCACTCCGGGAAGCGGACCGGGTCGGAGCCGCCGAGCACCGCCCACCCGAGCCGGTCGGCACCGGGCGCGTCGCTGCGGACGAGGCCGAAGCCGCTCGCCGGGTCGAACAGCACCAGCCGGTCGTTGCTGCCCTCGGCGATCTCCAGCAGCGGGGTGACGGCGCCGTGTTCGAGGTCCAGCACGACGGTGCGCACGGCCCCCTCGGCGACCCGGTCCAGGGCCAGCAGGCGTCCGGCGGTGTCCAGCCAGACGCCGCCGCCGTACATCCCGGGCAGCTCGGCGGCCTGGACGGGCGGCGAGCCGTCCGCGGCGATCCGCCAGACCGTGGTGACCGGCCGTCCGTCGGTGCCGAGCGCGACCGCGCCGCCGCCGGGCTGCGGCAGCAGCCGCAGCCCCGGCAGCCACAGCCGGGCCACCTGCTCCTCGCGGCCGTCCGCCGCGGCCGAGAGCAGGACGAGGTCGTGCCGCTCGCCGTCGTGCCGGCAGACCAGCACCCGGCCGTCGGGGAGCGCCACCAGTTGGGAGCGCAGGCTCTCGGTGCGGCCGCCCGGCGGCGGCAGCGGGACGGGCTCCGCGGCGGAGCCGTCGGCGGGCAGCCGCCAGCTCTCGGCGTACCAGCCGCCGTCCGGGCCGGCGGCCAGGCAGGCGGCGTGCGAGCCGTCGGCGGCGAAGGTGAAGCCGAACCGGCGCAGCGCCTGGGCGGCGCTCCGGGCAACGGTGCTCATCGGCGGCTCTCCTGATCCGTACGGGGGGCTGGGACGGGCGGCGGTCAGGTGCCGGCGCCGCCCGGGGACTGCGGGGACGGCGGCTCGGCGAGGGCCGCCAGTGCGGCCAGTGCCCGCTGCGGCGGCCAGCGGTCCGCGGGGGAGCCGGCGGTGAGGCCGAGCACGACCGGGGTGAGCCGGCGGGCGCTCTCGCCGCTGCGCGCGGCCAGGGCCAGCCAGCGCCGCAGCCGGGCCGCGGCGGG